>NZ_JACJER010000006.1:0-73738 GCF_014164185.1 Shewanella sp. SG44-6
ATTGATTATCAATGGCTTTTTCACTTTAGAATGTGGCGGAGGGATAGGGATTTGAACCCTAGAACGGGATAAACCGTTGCCGGTTTTCAAGACCGGTGCATTCGACCACTCTGCCATCCCTCCGAACGCGGTGAATAATAAGGGTATTGGCGAAAATGTAAAGCCTTGATGTGTTCGATGGCACAACAAATGTGCAAAATGACACAAAAAGGCTCGCGTTTGCACAATATTTACCCTTTTTAGTCTTTAACGCGCTTTCGCTACTGACCTCTCTTACTGGCGAATTGCCAACAAGAGAGGCTGCTGTAACGACAATAATACCTAGTTAACTAAACCACGACGCTTTAATAAAGCATCCGTTGATGGTTTCTTACCAGTAAAGTCGATGTAGTCTTGCATCAGATCTTGGCTGTTACCTTTTGACAAAATAGTGTCACGGTATTTTTGGCCATTTTCTAAGGTTAATCCACCGTTATCCATCATGTAAGAGAACGCGTCAGCGGCAAAAACTTCAGTCCACAAGTACGCGTAGTAACCTGCTGAGTAACCGCCACCGAAGCTGTGGCTAAAGTAGGTGGTTTTATAGCGAGGAGGCACTGGTGTGTAATCCAAACCGTGTTTTGCGAGTGCTTGTTTTTCAAAGGTTGCCACGTCAGTGATTTCAGTATCTGAAGTAATTGAGTGCCATTCCATATCCAGTAAGGCTGCTGCTAAGTATTCAACTGTGCCGAAACCTTGGTTAAAGGTATGCGACTTTAATACTTTAGCCAGTAGCTCTGCTGGAATAGGTTCACCCGTTTTATAGTGCTTAGCGTAGTTGGCTAGCACTTGTGGGTCGATACTCCAGTCTTCGTTTGCTTGTGATGGAAACTCAACAAAGTCACGAGCTGTTAACGTACCAGCAAGGCTTGGATAGTTAACTTGTGAGAATAACCCGTGAATAGCATGCCCAAATTCATGGAACATGGTGCTCACTTCGTCGAATGTCATTAGCGTTGGTTGACCGTCGGCTGGCTTTGGAATGTTGAGTGCGTTGTAGACAACAGGCTTAGTGCCTTTTAAGAATGACTGGCTGACTAACTCATCCATCCATGCACCGCCACGCTTGCCTTGGCGCGCGTATGGGTCTAAATAGAATAAACCAATAGAGCTACCGTCTTTATTAAAGATTTCATATGCGGTGACGTCTTCTTGCCACACAGGTAAGTCAGTACGAGGTTTTACCGTGATGCCGTAAAGCTTATTCATTGCAAAGAATAAACCGTCGTTTAATACGGTATTCATTTCAAAGTATGGCTTAACTTGGCCGTCATCTAGGTCATATTTGGCTTTACGAACTTTTTCAGCATAGTAAGCCCAGTCCCATGGCTCAAGTTTGAAGTCTTTACCGTCTTTAACGATTTCAGCTTGAATATCCGCGGCTTCCACTTTTGCTTTAACCAGTGCTTTAGGGGCTAAATCGTCGAGAATTTCGTAAACGGCTTCTGGGGTTTTAGCCATTTGGTCGCCAAGAGAATAAGCAGCCCATGTTGGGTAGCCGAGTAGTTCAGCTTTTTGTGCGCGCAGTTGAGCAATTTTAATGTTTAATGGCGCGTTAGTGTCCATGGCGCGATAAGCTGAAGTTTCCCATAGCTGTTTACGTAAATCGCGGTTTTTCAGGCTAGACAATAGCGGCTGAGTGGTGGTGTTGACTAAGGTGATCATGTAGCCAGTTTTGCCAGCATCTTTTGCGGCAGCGGCCAATGAAGCGATGTCACTGTCTGATAAGCCATCTAGCATGGCTTTATCTGTCACGACGATGACGTCATCTTTAAATGATTTCAATACGTTTTGCGAGAAACTGGTTTCAAATTTAGCCAATTCACCGTTTAATTCACGCATTTTAGTTTTGTCTGCATTAGACAGTTTAGCGCCGGCACGGACAAAACGGTCGTAATACACTTCAACTAAACGTAAGTCTTCACCAGTTAATGTTGCTTTGTTTTTATAAACCGCTTGAATGCGAGCAAATAACTTATCATCAAGATAGATATTGTCTTGATGTGCCGTTAGTTTTGGCACTATTTGTTCTTCAATACTGGTGAAGTTGTCATCTGAAATGAGCCCTGACAGATTGAAAAATACCCGTTGAGTGCGATCTAAAATCGCACCGGTTTTTTCAAGTGCAACAATAGTATTGTCGAATGTGGCCGCTTCACTGTTATTAGTAATTGCTGCGAGTTCAGCATTATGTTCTTTTATGCCTTGCTCAAATGCAGGTAAGTATTCGCTGGTGGTTATCTTGTCGAACTGAGGAGCCATGTATTGTAAAGGGCTTGGTGTTAACAGAACGTTTTCAGCAGTTGCTGGTGCTTGGGTCATGGTTGATGCTTCTACTGTTTCGGCTGCCGCTGAGGTGTTTGCTGATTGCTCTGAACACGCGCTGAGCATCAATGCAGCACTAACTGCAGTGGTAATAAGTGTTTTACGCATTGTAATATCCTTGGGTCTTGGCCCTTTTAGGTGTTTGTATGCCTATTCAAAATGTGTTGCGTGGCTGAATAGTGACAATAAAAACGTAATGAAATCGTACCAAACTCAAAAATAAGCGGTTGCTCATCAGTTGGTATAACTTAATACAATACCAAGCCTGTGCCTTGTCGCAAAGGTTAAAGGGATTAACTAAGATTAATTATTGTAACTAAAGTTGCCAATAGTGATATTTGTTAGATTTTGCTGCAAATCGAGCGCAATTGTAGTGCTAATTTGGCTATATTCGCGTAGCTTAATAGCAATAAGTAGCACGATGAGGGTGATAGATGAAAGCAGGTAAACACGATACAAAACTGCTCAAGCTCGCGATGGAGATTGGCATGGGATATGCGCAAAAGCGTGGTTTTGATGATTTTGGCAAAGGCATTTCACCAAAAGATAAAATCGAGTGTATTTATCGATTATTAGTGCAAGACAATTTAATTCAGCCCTTGGCCGAAGATAAAGATGATGGCCCGAATCGCAAACATAAATTGATATTGTGGATTAGTAAGCAGCTGCCTAAAGAGCATGAGTTATTAAACTAACGTTATCAACAGGCACCATAGAATTAAGCCCAAATGAAATGCTATTTCATTTGGGCTTTTTTATTGATGTTAAGGTTATATTGCTGGTACTGACTTTAATCCAGACTGTTATATTTCGTAGATACTTTAGTGTTTAGCTATTGACCTAGCGTGATTCAATTTCAACAATTTTTAAGCTTATCAACTGCTTTTGCCATTGCTGCTTATTAACACCTTCTACCCAAATTGCATCACTTTGACGATGCTGGCCTTTGCGCAGGTACGTTTCTGGCATACGGAATATCGCTTCCCAGGCTTCAAGCTTTTCTGTTTTAAGCAACTCACCCATGTCATTGTAAAAACTCACTTCAACTTCAACAACCGTGACATGTTCGTTGCTGGTGCTGTTAAAATCGAACACTAAGCCGAGTTTATCGCCTTTCCATTTTGTGTCTGCAAGGGTGATTTTAATGCCATCTTTAGCCGTACTCGCTAATAATTCTGGCTGTGCTAACGCCGTTGCTGTTAAACGGGTAGTTGATACCTGAGTATTAACTGCTGGCGCAGTGGGCATGGTTACCGTTGGCGCTGCAACAGGGGCTGCTGGTGCAATTGTAGCGGGTGTTGCTATGCTTGTTTGCTCTGTGATGCCTGCTTTAGCGGCGAGCTCAGCTTGGGTTACGGTTTCAGTAATGATGTATTCCCAAGTGAAATCGTCTTTTAGGCGAACATTGGCGCCATTTTCTAAGGTGATCACCGCGACATCGGCGGCCATTGCTGCTGGAGCAAGGAATAAAAATAGGGCTGATGCGATCGCATTAAGTTTGGTTTTCATCTATTTGTCCTGATTGAAAGTCGTTACTACTTTGGCCATTCTACGTACATTTATCGTTGAATTGGAAATAAAGTAAGATTGTAGATCCATATTATATCCGCGCATGTTAAGTATGGTTTTCTCGCTGTGGCTAGGTTATGCGCAAGCCCACTGTAGATGGTGAATTTAAGGTTAAAAAATATACTGTTTTAAACGCAGTTTGTTGATGTTGATCAAATTTAGGTACCTCTTTGTGCGCAACACTGGTTGGGTTTCGAATACATAGAGGACGTGTGATGAAAACTTATTATTCAGTATTAATGTTATCTACGGTTTTATTACTAAGCGCTTGTGGTGGCAGCGATAGCACAACCGATGAGGTTATCCCTTTAGGGCAGTTTTCTTTAGGGGTGTCTGATGCGCCTATGGCTGGAGTGTCTCGGTTAGGATTAGTGATGAATGAACTTGTTATGACAGACGCAGCGGGTGAAATTCACCGTTATAGTTTGCAACATAGGGAGTTTAATTTACTCGATTATCAAGGCATGAACCGGCATCTTGCCATTGATAATATCGATCTACCTGTTGGCCAATATCATAATGTTCACGTGACAATTGATCAGGGTGATGGCAATCAAGGTTGTTATGTTGAAGATGGTCAAGGCCGTCATAGTTTGCAAGTTGAAAATGGTTATTTACCAATAGATGATGTTGAGATTATTGCTAACCAACAACGTGTAATGACGTTGGAAATTAACTTATATCGGGGTTTATTAAGGGAGCAGGAACAATACCAATTAAGTCATAGTGCAATGTGGTCAGTGGATAATAGTCAAATGGGACATTTAATTGGCGAGGTTGATCCGCAATGGATTGCCAATTGTGAAACTGACTATGCTGCTGTCACTCCTGTTGGTGGGGAGTTTTATCATTTAGCCTATTTGTATCCTGAAAGTGTCACCTCTGTTGATCAAATGGCCGATATGGGCACAACACATCCAGCAGGGCTAACGGCTCCGTTATCGGTGAGTCGATTGTTACAAACTGCGGATGGAGATTGGTATTTTGCAATGGGCTATTTGCCTGTAGGCAATTACCGTGTTGGTTATAGTTGTTTAGGTCATTTAGATGATCCAATCATTGATGACATTAGCGCAGGGCCTTTTGCTATGTATGAAGATGCAGGCGCTATCACCATTGAATCTGGCCCTCTCGGCGGACAACAAACGATACATGAGTGCGGCAACGGCAATGGTGGTCATCATCAAGGGCATGGTGGCTAGTGCTGAGGCTAGTTGAACTTTCTATCATTTTATGAATGCGTTATATTTTTTTAACAAGACTTTTTACCCATTTGATTTGGTCAATCAACTAACAATCAGTAAGACATCATTGCTTGTATGTCTTACTGACTCTAGCTAGGTTATTTTCCGATATTTATGCTCATTATGTCGCGAACGATAATAATTTTTGCGCGTCATAACCTCAGTTATCCCCATCGAAATAACGCAATAACAAACCGCTAATATTAGCGATTGCTGAAGGTGATGTAGCTCATAAAAGCTGACATTAGTGCCAAAAACGGCTGTTGATTTACAGGGTAAAGCGTAAACTCATCCTTAACATGTAAAATTTATGCATGAATAATATTTAAGGAGTAGAGTTATGTTTTGTGTGCAATGTGAGCAAACCATTAGAACACCGGAAGGCAATGGCTGTAGTTACTCGCAAGGTATGTGCGGCAAGTTAGCGTCGACGTCTGATATTCAAGATTTATTAATTTACATGCTGCAAGGCGTGTCGGCTTACGCAGTTAAAGCCCGTGAGTTTGGCATTGTAGACAGCGACATTGATGTGTTTGTCCCTAAAGCCTTTTTTGCCACACTGACGAACGTCAACTTTGATGATGACCGTTTAATTGATTATGCCTATCAGGCTCAAACCTATCGTGACCAATTAAAAGCGGCTTATATGGCTGCCTGTAAAGGCAAGGGCGTAGAGCCAGAAATGGTCAGCGCCCAGGGCGAGTTATTGCTCGGCGCTTCAAAGCCTGAAATGTTAGCCCAAGCACCCATGGCACTGCCTAATCGTGGTGACGTGCATGAAGATATTCTTGGCTTACGTTTATTATGTTTATACGGTTTAAAAGGTGCGGCTGCTTATATGGAGCATGCGCGCGTATTAGATCAAACTGACGTTGATGTGGCTGCTGAGTTCCATAACATAATGGCATTTTTAGGCGAAGACTCTATTGATGCTGACAAATTATTTGCTACAGCAATGCAAATTGGCCAATTAAACTATCGCATTATGGCGATGTTAGATTTAGGCGAAACCACCTCATTTGGCCACCCAGAGCCAACGCAAGTAAATACAAAATCTGTTAAAGGCAAGGCGATTTTAGTGTCTGGCCATGACATGAAAGATTTAGAGCTTATTCTTGAGCAAACCGAAGGCAAGGGCATTAATGTCTTTACTCACGGTGAGATGTTACCCGCTTTGGCTTACCCAGCCTTTAAAAAATACTCGCATTTAGTCGGTAACTACGGCGGTGCTTGGCAGAATCAGCAAAAAGAATTCGCCACTTTCCCAGGCGCAGTGGTGATGACCTCAAACTGCATTATCGACCCTACAGTGGGTGAATACTCTGACCGCATTTATACCCGCAGTATTGTCGGTTGGCCTGGTGTGACCCATGTTGAAGGTGATGACTTTAGCGAAGTGATTAACAAAGCACTCGCGCTTGAAGGCTTTATCTATGATGAAATCCCTCACATTATCACTATCGGTTTTGCTCGCAATGCATTAATGGCTGCAGCACCAACAGTGGTTGAAAACGTTAAGAATGGTTCTATTAAGCACTTCTTCTTAATTGGTGGTTGTGATGGTGACAAATTAGAGCGCAATTACTTTACTGACTTAGCTAAGTCTGTGCCTGATGATTCAATTATTTTGACCTTAGGTTGTGGTAAGTACAAATTCAATAAATTGGAATTTGGCGACATTAATGGTGTGCCACGCTTGTTAGATATTGGCCAGTGTAATGATGCTTATTCGGCGATTCAGTTAGCGTTAGCGTTAAAGGACATTTTTGAATGTGACCTTAATGACTTACCGTTAAGCATTGTGTTGTCGTGGTTTGAGCAAAAAGCGATTGTAGTGTTGTTAACCTTGCTATCTCTAGGGGTGAAAAACATTCGTACAGGCCCAAGTGCACCAGGGTTCTTAACTGAAAACTTGGCCAATATCCTTGAGCAACAATTTGGTTTACGTACCACTACCGATGTTGAATCAGACTTAAAAGCGATGATCAAGGTAGCGTAATCCTGTCATAACAATCGTGCATCTAAGCCAGGCTTGTTTGCACGATTACGACTAAAACGATATGAGATTTTCATATTGCTATCTGTGTTTTTTACTGCGTTAAAGGTATCTAAATGAGTAGTACTCCCTCAGTTGGTTTTTCATTTTCACAAGCGCTTTGTGCCCAAGCAGCTAAATCTGTTACAACTGTTAACGAGGCCCCCGTTATCAAGACCACGCCAACGCTTGAATCTACAGCACAGGTTAGTCCGAAAGCACTTTTGGCTGCCGATAACTGGCAACGAGGCGAGGTACAGCTTTGCTGTGTTGAAAAATGGCATGAAACCCACAATGTGGTCAGCTTTCGCTTTCAGGGCCTTACACCGGTTAAATTTAATTTTAAACCGGGGCAGTTTATTACCTTTAAGTTAGATATTAATGGCGACAAGGTTTATCGCAGTTACACTATTTCATCGTCACCTTCACGACCATTTTCATTAGTGGTGACGATTAAAAAAATCGCTGGTGGCGTGGTGTCTAATTACTTAACTGAGTCGCTCAACGTAGGTGATGAAGTGACAGTGACTGGCCCAGATGGGATATTTAACTTGGTCGACATTGAGGCCGATAAATACTTATTTTTAAGCGCCGGTTGCGGTGTGACGCCAATGCATTCTATGTCGCGCTGGCTTTGCGATACCACCACCGATAGCGATATTGCCTTTGTACACAGTGCCAAGACGGTCGATGACATTATGTTTGCCAATTCAATGGCGACGATGGCATCTCGTAGCCAACATTTTAATCTTAATTATGTACTTGAGTCTGATGATAATCAGCAAAATTTGACTGATAAATATGCCTCTACAAGTTGTGAAAGTGGTCGTTTAAGTTTAGCAACCTTAGTTAAGTTAGTACCAGATTATCAACAGCGTACCGTATTTGTGTGCGGACCTGAACCCTACATGGCGGCAGTAAAATTAATGCTTGAAGCTGCCGAATTTGATATGAGTCAATTCAATCAAGAAAGCTTTGGTGCCAGTAGTGCCATGGGGTTGAAAGCTGCATTAGAAAGTAATCCATCAACCGAGCAGTTTATGTTGAGTATAGGTGACAAACAGGTGCCGTTAAGCGGCGATCAAAGCCTACTTGATGGTATCGAGTCAGCAAAGATACCGATAATTGCCGCATGTCGTTCTGGCGTATGCGGTGCGTGTAAATGCCAGGTTGTTTCGGGCACCACAGTATCGTCTAGTCAAATGGCGTTAACGCCAGACGAAATTTCCGCGGGGTTTGTGTTGGCCTGTTCAACTAAAATAACCTCGAATGTGCGCTTACAAATGTGATTAGGGTAAATATCTCCCTATTTGTAGCTTCAACACTTAGCCTGTAAACATTTAATGCTACGAGTCTACTCTTGGTTACGACTAATCTTGTGAGGTGATCGAGGTGATTAAGTATTGTTGGGCAAAATCATCAGCATCTACTGGTTTACCCAAATAATAACCCTGCCAGATGTTGGCGCCTTGTGTCGCCACAAAGTCGGCTTGAAATTGATTTTCAACGCCTTCTGCAACCAATGATAACTGTAAGTTATTTGCCATGGCTATAATGGTGCTGACTAACTGTCGGCTCTGTTCTGAGGTATCAAGATTGCGAATAAAACTGCGATCAATTTTAACCGAATTAAACGGATAATGTTGTAAGTAACTGAGTGACGAATAGCCAGTACCAAAATCATCTAACGATAAACGGATCCCGTGCTGATTTAACTTACTCAATACATCTTGGGCACATACTGTATCGTGGATTAACGCATTCTCGGTCAGCTCAATTTCAAGTAAATGGCCAGGTATTTTGTATAACTCAAGCAAGTTAACAATTTTGTCGACCAGGTAGCTGTCTTTTAGCTGTATGGGTGACATATTGATCGCCAGATAAAAATCTTGATTATAGAGTTCTCGCCAATAAGCTAATTGTTTCAGCGCACTTCTTAATACAAAATAACCTAGTTCAATGATCTGTCCTGAATGTTCTGCAATTTCAATAAATTCAGTTGGTGAAACTTGGCCTAACGTTGGGTTATGCCATCTTATCAGCACTTCAGCACCGACAACATTTTTGCTTTGTGTGCATACAAACGGTTGGTAATGTAACGACAACTCATCGCGTTTAAGTGCGCCTCTTAGTAATGATTCCATTTGTATGCGACTAGACAGTTCAGATTCCATTTTTTGGTTAAAGAACTTATAGCTATTACTATTACCTGTTTCACAATGAGACAGAGCCGCACTGGATTTTCTGGATAGGTCCATAAATCGGCTACCATCGTTAGGATAAAATGCGACTCCCATTGCGGTGGTAACGGATAATGACAAGTCTTCGACATAAATTTCTTGGCCAAAGTGCTGACATAATCGACAGCAAAAATTCGCTATTTTATCCGCGAACAGCCGTTTTTTTGTGGTGATAACGATACAGAAGGTCGTCTCACTAACAATGGCAATATAGGTGTTATTCGTCATAAAGCGTTGTAGCTTTTGCGCCACTATACTTCGCACTTTTTCACTGATGTCATAACCTAAACCGTCTTGAACGACTTTTAAGTTGGTAATGCTGAAATGGATTACTGAAATACAGGTAAATTCATTTTTTGTCGTCAGTTGGTTAAACATGGTTTCGAGCTGATTGAATTTAGGCAAGCCAGTAACAATATCAAAACGTTGTTGAATATCTAATAGTTTTTCCGCTGCAACTCGTGAGTCGATTTCCTGCATTAATTCATTGTTAAGCTTCTCTAATTCAAAAGTCCGCTGCGCAATACGAGTTTCTAATAGTAAGTTGGCTTGTACCAGTTTTTCCTTTTGATCAAGTATTTCTAGATTACTTTCAACATTTTTACGAAAACACTCCAATAGCATGATGATGTCGGCGGAGTAGCCTTTTGCTTTTTTGTCTGATACGCAAATGGTGCCAAAGGTCTCGCCGTTGGGCCAATTGAGTGGTAAGCCGTAATAAGAAATCATCCCATGGGCAAGATCTGGATTTTGGCTCCAAAGGGGGTCGTTTAATGCATTCTCAACGTGTAATTCAGTTTGCTGTTTAATCACTGATTCACAATATAAGCCATGGCCTAGCTTGCCCTTCATCCCGGGTGTATATGGGTTATCGGTGTTATTGTTGGCGACACAGACTTCCACTTCATTAGCATGAAGTTTCATGATTAATGATGCTGGCACTTTAGCGACCTTGGCGATGAGGTCGACAGCCGTTTGCCAAGACGTTAGCATTTCTGGCGGTATTGAAATGGTGTTATTTTTCAACAACATTATGACCTCTTATTTTATTGTTACTCAAAAAACATACTGTTTGTACGTAACGAGATACGTCAACAGGTCGCCACTCTGTAACATTGGCGAATTCGAGATTATTAACATTTAAAATAGTGAATCGTTACAAATTATTTTAAAATCAAATGCTTAAAAGTTTTGTGTAAAGTGCAACGAGATAGTGTGAGGTCTTGAATGAAGGGAAATACTGGTTGGGTAATTTCTAAAGAGTCCATTGTGATGCTACATAACGGGCTAACTGCCGTAACTACTCTTTCATCCATGAATCTCGCATCGATCCCTTACAACGTACAATAACAAACTAACATAAAATACTATCACTATGTTGGTTATTAATGTTTTTGTCGCGAGTTCGAGCGCAGCTGGTCTGGTTATATGGATTAGCTTGGCATTGATAGTGTTTAATTTAGTGTATAAAAAAATCATTCAAAAATGACTTTTATCTCTTTGCTTACAAGCGCTTATTTTATAATCAAATTTGCTTTTTTTATAAGCTGGACTTGATAGTGAAACATGAGCTTGGCTAATAGTCAGCTTGGATCATAAAGCCTGCTTTATTGGCAAAGCAGGCAAGCAATTTGCGGTTAGAGCTTTTGTTAAATTGAGTACTTAACTTGAACTTGGGATAAAAGGTCGTTAGTTGTTGTTAAATGACATCACATAACGATTGAAGGTCAACTCGCCATCTTGGTATTGGGAGTGGTAGGTCATTCCTAGTTTAGTCGCAACATTAATTGAACTGCTGTTGGCATCGGCTACATCGGCATAAACAATGTCTAAATTCATATGTTTGTTTGCGTATTCAATACAAGCCTTATTAGCTTCAGTGGCTAAACCTATCCCCCAATAATCTGGATGTAAGCGGTAGCCAATATCAATGGCATTGATGCGGATTTCATTTTTAAAACCACAAAACCCAATAACAGTATTGTTATCTTTAAGGACTACAGCCCAACGACCAAAACCGTACTGTTGATATTCAACTAACCAAATATCACGAATGATGTTTTCTGCATCTTGCAACCTTGTGCACACTCCCGCATCGCCAGTGTAACGATTAACCTGCTCAGGGGTATTAAAGTGCAATACTGCAGGAGCGTCTTCAAGAGTAAATTCGCGAATAATTAACCTTGGCGTTTCAGTAATGACTTTCATTATTTTTCCTTTTGATTGGTTTCCCTGCTTATCCTCTGTATGACCACAATGAGTTAATCTTTTAAGCGATTACCAGGAAATTAAAACCCATTACAAAGTGGCCTAAGCTTGTGATAGGTTAACATATTCAATTTCCGACAATTAAGAATAATATGGCCTGCCTTCGTGTTGTTTACCCGTTATTAGCGTTAGCGATTTCAGCTGCGTCACTGTCATTGACAGCAGCTGCAAGTGAACTTGATCAATCTGTCACTAAAGCTTTGCCTAAACTTGAGCAGCTTTATTTACATTTGCATCAACACCCTGAATTGTCATATCAAGAAAAAGCCACTAGTCAACGTATGGCGCAAGAGCTTAAACAACTCGGTTTTGAAGTGACGTCAAATTTTGGTGGTTATGGTGTGGTTGGCATTGTTAAAAATGGTAATGGACCAGTGGTGATGATCCGCGCTGACATCGATGGCTTACCTATTATTGAACAAACGGGCAAAGAATATGCCTCGACCGTGACCACAGTAGATGCCAGTAATAATACCGTGGGGATTATGCATGGTTGTGGCCATGACATTCACATGACCAGTTTAATTGGCACTGCACAACAACTGATGCTTCACAAAGCCGATTGGCAAGGTACGTTAATGATGGTGGCTCAACCAGCAGAGGAGGTCGGTGGCGGTGCAAAAGCCATGCTTAAACAGGGTTTATTTAACCAATTCCCAATACCAGATAGTATTATTGGTTTACATGTTAGTGCAGCAATTCCAGCAGGAAAAGTCGGCACCGTAAGCGGTTATGCCTTGGCGAATGTTGATTCGGTTGATATTACCATTAAGGGGAAAGGCGGCCATGGCGCTTATCCGCACGCAACCATAGATCCGGTTGTTATTGCTGCGCGCACCGTACTTGCACTGCAAACCATTGTTAGCCGCGAAGTGTCACCATTAGAGCCTAATGTGGTAACTGTTGGCTCGATCCATGGTGGATCAAAGCACAATATTATTTCCGATGAGGTCAAGCTGCAACTGACATTACGCTCTTACAATCCTAAGGTTCGTGAACAGCAAATAGCGGCGATTAAACGGATTACTTCGGGTATCGCAATAAGTGCAGGTTTGCCTGATGACCTTATGCCTGTGGTGTATGTGCATGATGATGAAACTATCCCTTCAACGTATAACGATCCCTCATTAGCCGCTAAGGTTAAAGCCAGTATTGAAGCCGAGTTAGGTCGTGATAATGTGCTGGTAGCACCGCCAGTAATGGCTGGCGAAGATTTTGGTTTATATGGACTCACGCCAGAGAAACGTCCTATTACCTTATTTTGGCTTGGCGGGGTCGACCCTAGCCTGTATCAAGCGAGCCTTGAGTCTGGCGATACCTTACCGTCTTTGCATTCGAGTCAGTTTGCACCCGATTATCCGTTAACGATTCGCACTGGTGTAAGAGCGATGACGCGCACCGCGATGGATTTATTTAATCAGCCAGCGCAATAAATTCCAAGTGTTCAGCGATAGGATTTCCTTTAGCGATAAGTGGAATAGCAGCTATAATGGCGGCTATTCTCATTTTTAACCCCGTGGGCAGTATATGATTGTTTTTACAACTAATCTTGGCGATTTTACCGTAGAACTGGAAATGGAACGCGCGCCAGTTTCATCAAAGAACTTTTTAAAATATTGCCAAGACGGCTTTTATGAAGGAACGATATTTCATCGAGTGATTAAAGGCTTTATGGTGCAAGGTGGTGGCTTAACTGCCAAAATGAAAGAAAAACCCACTCGTGACCCGATTGCCAATGAAGCCAATAAAGGCTTGAAAAACGTGATCGGCACATTAGCGATGGCGCGAACAGATGCACCACATTCTGCTACTGGGCAGTTCTTCATTAATGTTGCCGACAATGATTTTCTCGACCATGCAGCCATGACTAATGCTGGCTGGGGTTATGCTGTATTTGCTAAAGTCACAGCGGGGATGGATGTTATTCAGCAAATGGAGCGGGTGAAAACTACCACCATGGCTGGCCATGAAGATGTGCCGCGTGAACCTATTATTGTTGAGAAAGTGACTATTATTGACGAAAAAACTGTGGCTTGAGATTGTTGATTTAAGAGTTTTGATTCAGTGACTTGAATCAATTAACTTTCTTAACGTTTCAGTTTTGGTCTGTGCTTAAAGGCATAAATATAAAAAAGGTTCGACAGTGATGTCGAACCTTTTTTTGATCGGCAATTAACACCAAATTACATTAAAGTGTGAAACGGATACCAATGGCAACGCCGTCATCTTCAGACACTTCCATTCTTGCTTGTTGTGCTTTATCTGCGCTGGTGAAATCGCTGTAATCACGACGCGCTTCAATATACACAACAGTATCTGGATCAAATACATAATGTAAACCTACTACGAAAAACTGACGTTTGAACATGTCATTTGGGTCAGCATTATAGTTAGGTTGGATGACATAGTTAGTGCCAGCATCCAATATGTTATACGACAAGAACGTACGAATATTGTTATCAAACTTGTATGAGAATAATGATTCAAGACCTACAGCGTCGTTAATTAAACGGCCGATATTGTCTGTGTCATGATTTTCATTTTTGTTGACGTTGGCAGCAGCATAAAAACCATTCTGGTCAAAGTTGCCCCAAGTAATGCCCATGCCGTAAATAAGATCAACAGCAGTAGATGAAGTGCCATTACCAAAGGTCACATCAAACTCACCGCGGTTAACACCAGCAGTTAACACTAATTTGTCTGTTGCTTGATAAGTTACTGCACCACCATAGGTGTAGTTATACTCAACTTGTTGCGCAGAAGGTGAACTTGCTGCCCATAATTCTTCACAGGCATCTTGAGTAATATTTTCAATATCGCAAGTATAGAAAGCGCTGTTTTTAAGTTGCGCCTGTACTGCAAAACTGACATCGCCAAAACTGTTACGATATTGAACGGTTTTGTCGCCACGACCAACACCGTTTACCGCGCCGTCATCTTTGTTATAAGTGTAAACACCGGCAGTGTTACCGTCCCACACAAAACCATAGTTGGTACTGTATACCACGTCATACCAAGCACCCCACTGCTTGCCAATTGTGATGCTACCGTATTTGTCGTGTGATAAACCTGCATAGCCAAGACGGTTATAGAAAAACTCTTCTTGGATTGATTCAAAGCGGTTGTTATACACAATATCTGTGCTGCCTACAGGATTTACACCCCATTCAAGCAAAGCGTATGCTTTCCAATCATTTTGTAATTGACGACTAAAACCAAAATTAATTCGAGAAGCACCGTTAACAACTTCTGTTTCGCCTTGGGTATTGATGACGCGCGCATCGATAAATCCGCCAATTTTAACAGCATTGACATCATCTTTATAAATTTCGATTGCTGAGGCCGAAGGGATAACCAGAATGGTTGAAATCAATGCTGCAACTAAAGTTTTATTCATTTTAATCTCTTGTCTTGTTATTTGAGTAAGCACAGCTTAGTCCGTTAATATATCTTTCCATTGAGACGACGGAGAGTAGCAAACCATCAGTCGACTAACAAAGTGAAATATGCTCAAAAAAGGCGATATACATCATAAAATGCATTGTTCAATGACTTAGCTAAAGCTCGTGTTAATAGCGAGTTAGGTGCCAGTTAATAATTGTAAGCAAATGTTAATTTGTGGTTGCTTATGCATGTTGGGTGGTTTTTTACCCAGTCATAGTGGTGTGTATTTTATCTGTAATTAATTTGATGTAGATCGCTACTTTATTCTTCAAATGTCATACGCTTAATTAGGCACTGTTATCGATTTTTTCGGGAGCAACACTATGCACATGACTTTGCAGTTTTTCGGCGCAACGGAAGAGGTCACTGGATCTTGCCATTTACTCACGGTCAATGGACAGCAAGTGCTGCTTGATTGTGGCTTAATTCAAGGGAGTAAAGCTGACGCGTTACGTAATCACGATCCTTTTCCATTCGATGCGACACAAATCCATGCAGTAGTATTAAGCCATGCACACATTGATCATTCCGGCCGTTTGCCTTATTTGATTAATCAGGGTTTTACTGGCCCCATTTATACTCAAAAAGCCACCGCGCAGTTATGTGATGTCATGTTGCGCGATGCGGCCATGCTGCAAGAAAGAGATACCGACAGGCAAAATAAAAAACGAGCTAAACATGATTTAGCGCTGCTTGAGCCGTTATTTACTGAGAAAGATGTCGATCAAGTGATGGCACAATTTGAGGTGGTAGATTACGGTCAACGAGTGCAGGTTGCCGATGCGGTAGAAGTTTGTTTGTCTGATGCCGGGCATATTCTAGGTTCTGCTGTGGTTGAGCTGTGGTTAGGCAATAAACCTGAGCAAAAAAAACTGGTGTTTAGTGGTGACTTAGGCCGAGCAGGCATGCCTATATTGGATGACCCAACCTTTATTGAACAAGCTGATTTGGTGTTGATGGAAAGCACCTATGGCGATAGAACTCACCGCAGTTGGCAAGATACCTTGGTCGAGTTGAAATCCATCTTTAAAGATACGATTCATCAGAGTCGTGGCAATATTTTAATTCCCGCGTTTTCGGTTGGGCGTGCCCAAGAGTTGTTATATTTGTTTCATTTATATGCCAAAGAGTGGGATTTATCTGGTTGGCGTATTTGCTTAGACAGCCCTATGGCGATAAAGGCTACTGAGATATATGTTAATAATTACCCATTAATGGACGATGATTTTAAGCGCTTTACCCGCTTATCTCCCGGGAAGCATCCCTTGTTGTCTTGCGCTGATTTTATTAATAGTACCGAAGAGTCGATAGAGCTAAATGATATTCATAAAGGGCTGATTATTATTGCGGGCAGCGGTATGTGTAATGGTGGCCGTATTCGCAATCATTTTGTGCATAATTTGTGGCGTACCGAAGCCGATATTATTATTTGTGGTTTTCAGGCACTAGGTACACCCGGGCGACTATTAGTGGATGGGGCAACAGAACTCACTATTCATGGCCAGAGCGTTAAGGTGGCTGCCCGTCTTCATACTGTGGGGGGCTTATCTGCTCATGCCGATCAAACCGAATTATTGAGTTGGTATCAGCATTTTCATCAAGCCCCCCCGGTGATTTTGGTGCATGGTGAGTCAAAAGCGCAACAAGTATTAATTGAAGCATTGAATCAAGATGCCACTCATAAACCGAAAAATAGTGCCATTGCCCAGCGCGGAGATTGCTTAGATTTAAACGCTTTGCCTGAGTTGGTATGGCTGAATAAGGCAAGTGAATCTAATGAGACACCAGAAACGTGACTCGAGTTAATGTGTTATTAGGTGATCGATTGCTTAGCCTGCGGGCTAAGCATCAATTTCGTGTTGCAGTTTTTCAATATCATCTAAAATACGCATAAACTTTTGCCCAAACTCGGTTACCTCATATTCTACTCTAGGTGGGATTTCAGGGTAGTTGGTTTTATTTAAGATGCCGAATTCGATGTTTTTCTTTAGGCATTGATTCAACACTTTAGTGCTCAGGCCTTCAACCGATTTGACCATTTCACCAGGGCGATTGATGTTATTAGCCAATAACTGATACACAGTTAACGACCATTTGCAGCCGTAAATGGTTTCAACCATACGAGCACTTTTTTCTGGCGCCGATTTTCGGGTAAATAATTTTTCGTTTGTATTCATTAATATGTACCTAAAAGTACCCATGCAACCGATTTGTACTTACTATTCAAAAGGATAGTTTACCAATAAGCTTACCACAATTACTATTACATTAGGTGCGAACACATGACGAATTTAACTTCAAAAACAGCGCTAATTATTGGCGGTACGAGTGGTATTGGTTTTGAAACGGCTAAGCAATTAGTCACTCAAGGTATTGATACCATTATTGTGGGTAACAAGGCTGATAAGCTTAATGCGGCAGTGGCGCAGCTATCATCATTAGGACATGTTAGCGGATTTCAAGCTAATTTATACGACGCAGAAGACTTAGCGCGTTTGCTCAAGATGATCGACGCAACTGATCATCATATTGCACACTTAGTGAATGCCGCTGGATACTTTAATCCTAAGCCATTTTTAGAGCATCAAGTGAGTGATTACGATATTTATATGGAACTTAACAAAGCGATTTTTGTTATTTCCCAAGCCGCTGCTAAAAACATGGTTAAACATGGCGGTGGCAGCATAGTGAATATTGGGTCTATGTGGGCTAAACAAGCCATCAAAGCCACACCATCAAGTGCCTATTCTATGGCTAAAGCAGGTTTACATGCGTTAACTCAACACATGGCAATGGAACTGGCAGACAGTCATATTCGAGTTAATGCAGTATCGCCAGCGGTTGTAAGCACGCCAATTTATGAAGCATTTATTGAACCGCAAGATATGACCGGTGTGCTTGAAAGCTTTAATGCATTTCATCCTATCGGCAGAGTGGGCAGTCCGACCGATGTTGCTAATAGCATAGTGTTTTTGCTATCAGAGCAAGCATCTTGGGTGACCGGAGCCGTGTGGGATATTGATGGCGGCGTAATGGCTGGCCGTAACTAATTATACTGCTAAACAGCCAATACAGTAGCCATGGTCGTTACTGTTTGGCTATTACCCTAATATCTAACCGAGTGTTGAGTATCCGACGATTAAGTTGTCGCGATGCGCTAATGCGCAGGTTGAGGCATTAATGTCCGATGTTAGTTGGCAAGGGGCGATCTGGTTCGCCTTTTGTTAGCAGAGGTCATATTTTGAGGCTGATTAGATTAAATCACATTTAATAAGCGTTAATATTTCATTCTATAAATCACTCTGACACGTTAAGCTATGCACAAATAAGTGATGTGAGCAGCGTGATGAAGTTAGTTAACATAGATAAAAGCCGATACCGTTCAGTTAACAATCAAGTGCAAATCGGCTTAGTGGCAACACTGGCTATTTTATCTTTGGTGTTTGGGCAACTGATGATTTATTTCTTTGGCGTTAAACAGCTCGCGGGTGTTGAGTCGACGGGCAATTTCCATCTGAACTTTACCGGTTTTATTTTAGCGATAATGGCGTGTAGTTTATTAGTTCGCAATTTACGTCATAAGCCAAGGTTTTATGAAGTGTATTACGTGTGGCAGTTAAAGCAGCTACAAAACAAAATTTTCCGTAAACTAAAATCAGTACAACAAGCCGCCAAAGATAATAATCGCGATGCGTTAGTGATACTGAGTTTCTATTATCAAAGTTTATCGTTAGTTTATAACTTAGATAACAACACCTTAACTATATCAAACGTCAATAATGAATTGGATAAACTCCAACAGTGTATTGATGCTGCTGGATATTCAATTGATGTAGAAGAGTTTACTCCCGAGATGTTGCAAGCTTTTTAGTACCCTCTATTTTACCTACAATAAGGAGCCATGATGTCAATATTGGCAGATATTCCTTTTTCATTACTCGAACTTGCGCCGATGCGCGAAGATTCCACCATATCAGATACTTTACAAGGCAGTTTGCGTTATGCCCAACACGCCGAAAGCCTTGGTGTTAATCGTTTTTGGTTAGCAGAGCACCACAATATGCCGGGCATTATTTGTTCGGCTACTTCGATTTTAATAGGTTACATTGCCGGCGGTACCAAGCACATTCGTGTTGGTGCTGGTGGTATTATGTTGCCTAATCATCCTCCCCTAGTGGTAGCAGAGCAGTTTGGCACTTTGGCTAGCTTATATCCGGGACGAATTGATTTAGGCCTGGGCCGCGCACCAGGCAGTGATCCGGTGACCAGTTTAGCGCTTAATCGTGATAATCAAAGGGCAGAGCATTTTCCTGATGAAGTAAGCGAGTTGCAGTCGTTACTCGGCCCAAGTCAACAGCGTGAAAACCGTCACGATAAAGCAGTACGGGCGATCCCTGGAGAGGATACCAATGTGCCGATTTGGTTATTAGGCTCTAGCTTATTCAGTGCTAAATTAGCCGCTCAGCGTGGTTTACCTTATGTGTTTGCAGGCCACTTTGCACCACGTTTTCTGTCTGATGCCATAGCGCTTTATCGACGAGAATTTATCCCTTCTGCCGTGTTGGATAAACCTTATGTGATGGTGGGTTTGCCTTTAGTAGCCGCGCCTACCGATGCCGAGGCTCAGCATCTTAGTACGACCTCTAAACAACGTATTTTAGCGTTAATTCGTGGTCAAGAGATGTGGCTTAAGCCGCCAATCGATAGCATGGATGGTTTATGGAGCGAACAAGAAAAAAACTATGTTGATAGCTTTTTAAGTTTGTCTATTTGCGGTGGGCCCGCAACCATTAAACATCGTCTAGAAGTGTTTGTTGAACAGCTTGGTGTTGATGAGTTGATGTTTACTAATGATTTGTATGACAGCGAGCATCGTTTACGTGCCCTGGATATTTTAATGAGCGTGAAACAATAAAATAGTTTGAATCACATCCCGTAAAGATGGATTAAAGCGCTCACAGCTTGTGAGCGCTTTTTTTATGTCATGACAAATCAGTGTTCATTAATAAAGTGGGCGCGAATGATTTCTAATATGGCTATTTGGGTTGCCTTGCCATGTTGATTGAATTGATTCATATTAAGTTAATCAATGACTACACGGAATGTTGCCAATGTTGAGCGTTAAGCGTTTATGCCACCCGAAGCTTGCCTTATTATTCTGTACTGTTTTACTTAGTGCTTGCTCTGTCCATTCAAAAAATAGCCAACACGCTTCTGATTTACCGCAGTTTAATCAAGCACTGATCCATTCCACTTCTACTGAAAATGTCCCTGAGATTGCTAGTCTGACGTATCTGTCTGAAGCACAGCGACAAGAATTAGCTGCATTTATCGCCAAAGATAATATTAAAGCACTGCCCAATCGCTTAAAAGTGTCTGAGTTCATTAAGCATAAAATGACTAATTTTAATTATGAAGGCAAAAATTATACCAGTACTGAGTCATGGAAGAATCAATCTGGTAATTGTATGGCATTGGCATTATTGACCTATTCAGTTGCAAAAGAATTGAATGTCTATCCGGTGTTTCAAGTGGTTCATGCTGCGCCAATATTAACCAATATTACTTCAGATATTCTTGTCACCTCAGACCATGTGCGCACGTTTTTGTATGACGAGAAACCAAGTGGGCATTTTTTTAGTGGCGGCACTGCTACTGTGATTGATTATTTTCCGGATCGTTTTGATCGCACTGGTGCCATCGTCTCTGAATCTGAATTTTTAGCGATGTTTTATCGTAATTTAGCGGCCGATGCCATGCTAGCAAAACAGTATGAATTTGCTTTTATATTACTTGAGCGAGGGTTAATGCTAGCGCCAGATTATGATGCTTTGATCAATATGATGGCCATTACTCATCGGCGCTTAGGCGACGAACAGACAGCTGAAAAACTCTACCTGCATGCCCTTGATATTAAGCCGAATTCCTTGGCAGTATTAAGTAATTATCGCCTATTACTGGAATTACAAAACAGAGTTGTAGCAGCAAAAAAGATCGACCAATACTTGTTGTCGCTTGAGTCGAGTAACCCATATAGCTACTACAGTTTGGGTATTGAGGCATTGGAGTTCAAAGATTATCAAACCACAGTCACCTTCCTCGAGAAGTTTATCGATAACGCGCCTTATTTCCATCCGGCTTATTTTGCGCTAGCCAGAGCTCAATTGGGCCTAGGCAATACAGAAAAGGCTCAGAAAATATTAAAAAAAGCGATAGAACTGACTGATATGCCAGACAGTAAAAAGCATTATTTAGCAAAATTAGATATGTTAAACAATGTGTCTGATTAGCTTTTGACGCTTCATACCACAGTTGCTTACAAGCATGACATCCTTTGGCATCAACATAAAAAAACCAAGACAGATGTCTTGGTTTTTTGGTGTTTAAATCAGTGAAACTAATTTATAACAGCTTAAATAGCTTGGCCATTTACGGTTAATTTCACATCAATATTGCCACGTACTGCGTTTGAGTATGGGCAAACTTGGTGCGCTGTTTTAACTAACTGTTCAGCTTCTGCTTGGTCTAAATCAAGTTCAACGGCTAGTGCCACTGTCAATGCAAAGCCACCATTATCATTGGCGCCAATACCGACCGTCGCTGTGGTTGGAGCTGCCTTGATAGCCACTTTAGTTTGGCCAGCGACATGCAAAATTGCGTTAGAAAAACACGCTGCATAACCTGAAGCAAATAACTGTTCTGGGTTAGTAAACTCACCACTACCACCCATTTCTTTTGGGTAGCTTAATTGTAAATCGACTTTTTTGTCGTCGGTAGAAACTTGGCCATTACGACCTGCAAGAGCTGTAGCTGAAGTTGTGTATAACGCTTTCATAATAGACCTCATAAAGTAGTTAAAGATATTGTTGTATCAATTCTGTTGATTGCCCTGGCTGATATCTAAATTGTGTAGATATCTCATCATTAACTGATTAATGATATTAGGTTGTACGCAATCTAATTGTGTTCACTATAGGCCTAGTTTTTTACTTTTGCAACTACATTGTGTGCAATTTAATTTTCTATTATGTCTGCCTATCACGATTTGATTGGCGTAAAGAGTATTTTCATTGCGGTATCAATTTGATTAGCTTGTCATTCTTCTGTCACCTTTATGTCATCATTTGCTTTCACAATAGCATCTCATTAGACCTCTTAGGCGATGCTAAGCATCGCCATATAACAGCTAACGATAAAAAGGATAGGCTATGAAACGGTTTGTAAATCGTCGAGATTTTCTGGCAATGTCAGCCAAAGGCGTAGGCGCGGTAGTCGTGTCGTATGGATTAATGGGCTGCGGTAGTGATGATGACGATGCAGTATCGGCTCAGTTTTTACAAGGTGTTGCCAGTGGCGATCCCGCCACCGATGCGGTGATTTTATGGACCCGTGTTACGCCTGATGTTGACGCCGAGGTTACCGTTTCATGGGAGGTTGCCACCGACAGTAAGTTTACTCAGTTAGTCACTAACGGCCAAATGACAACGACTAAAGCTCGTGATTATACCGTTAAAGTTGACGCGGTCGGACTTGAAGCGGGGCAGCAGTATTTTTATCGTTTTAAAGCTGGCGATACAGTGTCAGAAATTGGCCAAACGCGCACCTTACCAGAGGGCAGTGTTGCATCGGTAAAGCTAGCGGTAATGTCATGTGCTAACTTCCCCGCGGGTTACTTTAATGTATACGAAATGGCGGCGCAGCAAGATGATTTAGATGCTGTGGTGCATTTAGGTGATTATTTATATGAATACGCTCGTGGTGAATATGCCAGTGAGCATGCCGTTGAGCTAGGTCGTGAAGTTCTGCCGGCCGGTGAGTTATTTCTACTAGAAGATTATCGCACCCGTTACAGCCAATATCGTAGTGACGCCAGTTTACAAAAACTGCATGCTAAAGTGCCATTTATCACAGTGTGGGACGACCATGAAGTCGCTAACGATACTTGGAAAGACGGCGCCGAAAATCATAACGATGGCGAAGGTGATTTTGATCTGCGCAAACAAGCCGCACTGCAAGCGTACTTTGAATGGCTGCCTATTCGACCATGGAGTGAAGGTAACCATGAGGAAATTTACAGAAGTTTCAATTTCGGTAATTTGGTTGATTTGCACATGCTCGATACTCGGGTATTGGCTCGTGATAAGCAATTAGAATATAGCCAATACATTGATGCTACGACTGGGGCATTTAACAGTGCCACATTTTTAACTGATGTGACGGATACTAACCGTACTTTGCTAGGCCAAACACAGCTTTTGTGGTTACAGCAAACCTTATTGCAGTCTACTGCTAAGTGGCAAGTACTGGGTCAGCAAGTGTTAATGGCTAAGATGTTAATGCCAGCCGCTATTGCAACCCAACAAATGAGTATTCCGCAGTTTGCTGAGTTAGCTGGAATCGCGCAATTAGCCGGTCGCGCTCAAGCAAGTGACCCAACATTAACCGCAGAAGAATTAGCGTATTTGCAAGCTAACCAAGCTAGGTTAACTCCAGAGGTTATGGCCCTGCTTCAATTACCTGCTATTCCATATAATTTAGATGCTTGGGATGGTTATGCTTACGAGCGTGAAGTGATTTTAGCAACCGCGAAATCGTTAAATCACAACTTGGTGGTTATTGCTGGTGATACCCACAATGCATGGGCGAGTGAATTAACTGACAGTGGCGGGGATGTCGTAGGAATAGAATTTGCCACCAGTTCGGTATCTTCTCCTGGGCTTGAGTATTATTTGGGATTGTCAGATGCTGAAATGCCGTCAACAGAAGCAGCCATTGTGAGTTTGATTGCCGATCTTAAATATGCCAATTTAAAAGACCGCGGTTATTTATTGCTGAGCTTTACGCAAGATGAAGTGCGCAGTGATTGGCAGTATGTAGATACTATTTTAGATAAAACCTTTGCTCGTTTAGAAGCGCGTGGCTTCAGCGCGACCAGCACAGCAGGTAATCCTAAAGTGACTGCGGTGTAATAATGCTTGGATAATGGTCGCAATTTAGGCCGTGGCCATTTACGCCTATTTACTCACTGATAAGCGCTCATTTATATAAGAGATATCATTCAGCCACCCTTAGGTGGCTGAATGCATTATCGATAAAGCAGATAACGAAAATTAATTTATCGTCAAGGCGACGATTTTTAATGGATGATTGTCATCAAAGGCGGGGAAGTCAGGGTGACAGTGAAGCCACTGGCTGCTAGTGACTTTGCGGCCTTGTTTTTCAACACAACGCACTAAGCTGTCGTACCATGCTTGGCGATCCACTTTAGCGACATTATTACAGCAAACTATGGTGCCACCGGCTTTAGTTGTCAGCACTGCAGGCTTAAATAGGCCTTGGTAATCATTGACCAGATCGACTATACCAAAAGCACTCTTGGCAAAACGCGGGGGATCTAAAAACACTAAATCAAATTGAGTCGCGCGCAGTTTTGGGTATTTTGGCAGTTTTTGATTACGACGTCCGCCGATAGGTAAACCGGCTAATTGACGCAGTGCCGGAAACGCATCACTTTGGACAAACTCACACACATCAGTGACATTGTTTAACTCGGCATTTTTTTGCCCAGCAGCCAATGCAAACGATGAGAAGTCGACATTCATGACGCGTCGCGCGCCGCCCATTGCCGCAGCAATACCAATGCCACACGTATATGAAAACAGATTTAATACGGTTTTATCTTGGCTATTGTTGCGAACAAATTCGCGGCCAATGCGCATGTCTAAAAACAGTAGTGGGTCTTGACCTTCATGACGTAATTTAGAGGTAAAGGCTATACCATTTTCATGGATAACTTGGGTTGATTGTGAGTAATCTTGGGCTTCATTTTCGCTATGGTTAGCAATGCGAGAATGGCTGCCAGAGCGATCGTTATATACGATATGGAAATCAGCATGGGCGCTAAGGATGCTTGATATGTCTTCAAGTTGTTGCGCCGTTAGCGTTTGGTGAAAGGTTTGGATTAACCATGCATCGCCGTAGCGGTCGATGTTTAAGCCATTTTCACCTTCAACAGTGCCATGAAAAACGCGATAACAATCGGTCTTATCGTGGGACGCTTGCTCAAAAAAAGCACTTCGTTTGGCTAGCGCATCGGCTAAAACAGCTTGAATAGACATGGGGGCTCGTTAAATGGTGTGGCAATTGGCGCGGATTATAGCAAACATTCCCATTTAGTGAACTTACGGCAGAGACTATTCCTCAGGCAGATACACCTTAAAGGTTTTGTCGGCAATGATTTTGCCATTGAGGGTTAATGTCATGCGCCAGTTACCAAGCTTGTTGTTAACCGGCGCCCAGATGCAATCACCCAGATAAAAGCGCCAATCATTTTCCTTGATAAACACTTCACCCTCAAACGGTGGGCGAATGTTACCGTCATCGTCAGGAATGTCAGGATGATAAATACAGTAAGTTAGTATCTGGTTTTTGGCTTTTTTGATGCGAGTGATAAAGCCAAATTCAGTATCGATAAGGGCGGGCACATGGACCGTTGCCTGTAACAAGCGCGGTAGCTCGTCACTACTATTGTCCCACTGGCTAAAAATCCCACTGTAAATAATACTGACATCCGCTTTTAATTTACTCAAGCGCTACCCTTATTCACTCTAGTGTTGATCATTTAAGTGTTTAATTGCCGCTTGTAACGCGAATTCATAACCTTGCGCGCCTAAGCCACAAATCACGCCCTGGGCTTTGTCAGAAAAGTACGAATGGTGTCTAAATGGCTCACGTGCATGTACGTTGGATAAATGCACTTCAATAAATGGAATAGCTACGCCAAGTATCGCATCGCGCAGAGCAACACTGGTGTGAGTAAAAGCAGCAGGATTGATAATAATAAATTGTGCATCAGTTGCATGAATCGCATCAATAAGCTGGTACTCAGCATTGGACTGAATATGTTCAAGTTGAACGCCAGCTAGGGCCGCATTTTTGCTTAACTCGTCAACAATAGTTGTCAGGGTTTGGTGGCCGTAATGCCCTGGTTCGCGACGGCCAAGTAGATTTAAATTAGGACCGTTGATCAATAAAATTTTTAGGGTTTGGCTCATAATGGTTCCTGTAAACATCGCAAAGTAAGTCGATTTAATCTGCAGCACAAAAGCGGTTAACAAGCATTCTTACCGAAGACGGTTATTAGGTAAACCAAAAAATGCTCAACTCGCGCATAAGGTTAAACGATTGAGCGATGGAAGAGACACTTTTTATTAATAGTCAGATTTATTTTGGCGCATTGCCTTAGTGGCACCGCGTTGTTTCTTTGTTTCAATACGTCGTTTTTGACTGCCTTTTGTTGCCCTGGTAGGGATACGAGCTTTTTGCACAATACCCACGCTTTTTACCAGCTCAATAAACTGTTCTAATGCCGTTTGACGGTTAAAATCTTGGCTGCGTGATTGCTGGCACTTTATAATGATCTTACCGCTTTTAGTTATGCGATGGTCGGCTTTTTCGAGCAGTTTTTGTTGATAAAACTCAGGTAAAGACGATGAGGCAATATCAAAGGTGAGTTGAGCGGCGGTAGAGACTTTATTAATGTGCTGGCCACCCGCACCGCTTGAGCGGACAAATTGCCATTCAATTTCGTTGTCTTGCAATATGACTCGTTGAGTAATTTGTATCATTCGGGTGTGGTCGTCCCCTTAAATTGATTATCGATAAACCTATTCTTATACTTAATATTTCAAAAGTACGAGGGTTTATTTTATGTGGTATTGGCCTATTCTACCGTAATTGGACAAACTTTTCAGTGTTGTCATTGGACCACCTCTAGTCTGATCAGTTGGCTCGGAGCAACTAAAATTCTGATTGGCCTCTGAGTTATTACATATTTAATGAAATGAATAGAATAGTTTTGCTATTATTAGCGCCATTGTGGCTTTACACGATTACATCACCGTATAAAGTCTGTTCTATGGCCTGATTACAAGGCTGGAGTTGCCGTTATGTTGTGTCAAATTCCCGATATTTCCAAGGGTGTGATTAGTTTATTTGTCAGTGGCCGTTTATCGGCACAAGATTATCGTACCCGTTTACAACCTGCCATCAAGAGTTACCGTAAAGATTGGAATCAAGTGTGTCTGTATATTGAAGCAGATGTATTACTCGAAGGCTGGGAATTTGGTTCATTAACCGGCAGTGGTGAAGTGCAGTTACCTGAGTTTGATGCGCTAGTGTTTGTCGGTGGCCCTGATTGGGTGGGTAATTCGGTGAGGTTGATGGGGCCATTTATGCAAGGCGAAGTAGCATGGTTCCCATTAGAGCGTAAGCAAGATGCTGTCTCTTGGATTGCCAAACGTTCTGCGTGCTAGAAGCCGTGTGGTAGCAGCTTTGATATTGCTAACGATTATTTATGGCGAAAATGACTCATCATAAGCGTTAGCTAGTAGCAAATTATCAGCAACTGTTGCAAAATTCATCTTTAAAGGTCAGTAGGCCTTAGTATTAATCGATTACTCTAGAACAGGATTACTTATGTCATTATCAAAGCTTTTTGCCGTATCAAGTGCGTTATTGTTAACGCTTAGTTTAACGGCATGCGCCCCTGAAGTGGGTAGTGAAGCATGGTGTAAGCAAATGAAAGAAAAACAAAGTGGTGATTGGACTGCTAATGAAGCTGCCGATTATGCCAAGCACTGCGTATTTAAATAATATTGTTTAGGAGTGGGTGGTTGAGTTATCGCGTTTTGCCTTTTATGGCTAGTATAGCCAAATTACTGATTGCCATTGTGCTACTTCAATTTGTAGGCGCCAACATGGGCGCGCATCAGTTGCATGCGGGCAACAGTAACGAAGAGCAAAATAACCACCCACATCTGCAATTTACCACCGAAGTGATTACCCTTGCTGAATGTGTCGACTGTGCCTGTGCGCTCGACGGCTTAGGTATTCATTCTGTTAATGATGATCATCAGCATGCTGCCAGTAGTACCGATATTGAGCGCGTTGATGTGTGCTTAGATTGCCAGTGTCATGGCGGTCATGTGGCACTTGCTATGCTTAACGATAATATCACCCATGAGCATTTTCATGATGCTTATGCCAATGTTAGCCTGCACTACTTAGCTCCAGAATCTTTTCCGACTTATCGTCCTCCGATAGCTTAATCCTGTTAAACAGCTTTTTATTGTTTAGTTCTGCACCTTGATCCGCTCACATTGCGTAAATGAGTGCTACTTTTTGCATTTTATTTTAACGTTATCTGACGCTTATTAAGGCTGGTGGCTAAACCGATTATCGTTGATTCCCTCTTGGGTTGTCGACGGTCTAGATTGTTTTTAGGATTGACCATGAAAACCAAATTAGTAGCGCTTTTATCTTTATTGGCAGGATTAAATGCCAAATTTACCGTACCTCATCTCAATAGTCGTGTCGTTATCATTGCTCATTCAACAGCATGGATAAATAGCCAGAGGGGGCTATTGCTCTGTTCTGGGTTATTGACATCATTATTGTTATTGTCGAGCTTGCCTGTTCAGGCAAGCAATGAATCTACAGCAACTGACCACCAAGAGTTATTGTTAAGCTTAAATACTGAGCAAAGACAGTTAGCCGGAATTGAAGTGTCTGAATTGAGCCTACAAGCGTTTAATTTACAGGCGGTCGCGACCGCGCAATTAATCGTCGATAAAGACAAAACCATTACCATAGCCCCGCAACTAGACATGCAGATCCTCAAGCGTCATGTAGTGCCCGGAGAGCAGGTCACCCAGGGGCAGCCGTTGTTAACCATAGGTGGTGCTGACATTGCTGCTGCCCAAGCAGATTACATTAATGCCGCCACTGAATGGGATCGGATCAAGCGCATGGCCCCTGGCACCATCAGTGCCAGTCAGCGGATGCAAATCGAAGTGAATGCCGAGTTAAAGCGAGCTATTTTACAAGCCATCATGATGACACCCGCGCAAATTAAAGCCTTAGCTAAATCACCGAGTTCGATTGGCCAGTTCCAGTTATTAGCACCTATCAATGGGCGAGTTCAACAAGATGTCGCGACGTTAGGCCAGGTACTCGATGCGGGTACGCCTTTAATGCAACTCACCGATGAGTCGTATTTATGGGTGCAGGCCGAGCTTACGCCTCTACAAGCGGATCAAGTGGATATGGGCCGCAATGTGTTAGTGCGTGTCGGTGATCGTACTCGTGACGGCATTATTATTGGTCGTTCCCATGAAATTAGTGCGCAAACCCGTACCGAGCAAGTGTTGGTGAGAATGGCAAATCCAGGCCATGAATTACATGCAGGAGAGTTTGCCGAATTGTACCTAGCGGAAGATAAGCAGGTGAAATCGGTTGGCTTTATTGTGCCTGATGCCGCGTTAACTCGCAGTGGTGATGGCGACTGGCAAGTGTTTATTGAGCAGGAGGGGAAGTTCAGTGCAGTCGAGGTGACTGTGGTTGAGCGTCAACGCGGGTTGAGTTTTATTCGCGGTTTAACACCGAAAACTCGGGTGGTGATTTCTGGGGCTTTTTTCTTAGCATCTGAGCAAGCCAAAGCTGGTTTTGACATCCATAATCACTAAGCGCTGGGACATCATCATGTTATATAAATTAATTGAGATTGCCGTTGAAAAGCGGTTATTGGTTTTACTTAGCTTGCTCGCAGCGGTTGTGGCTTCAATATTCATGCTGCCAAAACTAAATTTAGATGCATTTCCAGATGTGACTAATGTGCAAGTGACCATTAACACAGAAGCTGAAGGTTTGGCTGCCGAAGAAGTTGAAAAACTGATTAGTTATCCGGTCGAGTCGGCTATGTATGCCTTACCCGCGGTGACTGAAGTGCGTTCATTATCGCGCACTGGTTTGTCGTTGGTGACCGTAGTGTTTGCCGAGGGAACCGATATTTACTTTGCCCGTCAGCAAGTGTTTGAACAACTACAAGCTGCCAAAGAGTCGATTCCTGCGGGTGTCGGTACTCCCGAAATAGGCCCGAATACCTCAGGTTTAGGGCAAATTTATCAATACATTTTACGGGCTGAACCTGAAACCCATATCAGCGCATCTGAGCTGCGTAGCTTAAATGATTACTTAGTTAAGCTGATATTAATGCCAGTAAGCGGTGTAACCGAAGTATTGTCATTTGGCGGCGAGGTGCTGCAATACCAAGTGCAAGTTGACCCTAATAAACTGCGCAGTTATGGCTTGTCGCTGACCCAAGTTAGCCAAGCATTGGAAAGTAATAATCGTAACGCAGGCGGTTGGTTTATGGACCAAGGCCAAGAGCAATTAGTGGTCCGTGGTTATGGTTTATTGCCCGCAGGCGAGGCTGGCTTACAAGCCATTGCCGACATTCCATTAACCGAAATCAATGGCACACCGATTCGAGTGGCCGACATTGCTAACGTGGCATTTGGTAGTGAAATAAGAGTCGGTGCAGTGACCATGTCGCGTAGGCAAGCTGCTGATAATAACTCGTCATCTGATGTACAAGCACTGGGTGAAGTTGTTGCTGGCGTCGTGCTTAAACGCATGGGGGCCAATACCAAAGCCACCATTGATGACATCAATTCACGTATTAGTTTGATTGAGCAATCCTTACCAAAAGGAGTGTCATTTGAGGTATTTTATGACCAAGCCGATTTGGTCGAGCAAGCGGTGACCACAGTCGTTGAAGCGTTATTGATGGCCTTTGGGTTTATCGTGATTATTCTGGCGTTGTTTTTGGTCAACATCCGCGCCACCTTGTTAGTATTGCTGTCGATCCCAGTGTCGATCGGGATCGCGTTATTGATCATGTCTTATTATGGTATGTCGGCTAACTTAATGTCCTTGGGTGGTCTGGCGGTCGCAATTGGTATGCTCGTTGATGGCTCGGTGGTGATGGTTGAGAACATCTTTAAGCATGTTAGCGCTGAAACGGGCGCCAACCCAAATGCTGCTGTGCATCTTGATGGTGATCATCATGCTACTCGTAAAAGTGGCCCTGATGCCCAAACCCAAAGTATGGCGATTAGGGTCATGCTGGCGGCCAAAGAAGTGTGCAGCCCTATCTTCTTTGCGACAGCGATTATCATTGTGGTGTTTATGCCGTTATTTGCCCTTGAAGGTGTAGAAGGTAAGTTATTTCAGCCGATGGCGATTAGCATTATTTTAGCCATGATGGCGGCATTGGTGGTGGCATTATTTGCAGTACCCGCATTGGCGGTATTCTTGTTCAAACGCGGTGTTGTGGTGCGTCAAAGTAAAGTGCTGGCACCCATTGATGCGGTTTATCGCCGTATTCTGACATTGGTATTATCAAGCCCTAAATCGTTGATGTTAGCCGCTGTTGTGTTGTTTATCTCAAGCATGATGTTATTGCCAAAGTTAGGCACTGAATTTGTGCCAGAACTCGAAGAAGGCACCATTAACTTACGCGTCACACTGGCACCGACAGCAAGCTTGGCCACTTCTATTAACGTCGCGCCTAAAATTGAAGCCATGCTGCTGGAGTTTCCTGAGGTGGAATATGCCTTAAGTCGCATTGGCGCACCAGAGCTTGGCGGCGACCCCGAACCTGTGAGTAATATTGAAATCTATATTGGTCTTAAGCCGATAGAACAATGGACATCGGCAAGTAACCGCTTTGAGCTTCAGCGCTTAATGGAGCAAAGATTAGCGATATTCCCGGGATTATTGCTGACCTTCTCACAACCCATTGCGACTCGAGTGGATGAGCTATTATCAGGGGTTAAAGCGCAGTTAGCGATTAAGATATTTGGCCCAGATTTGAGCATATTATCGGAAAAAGGTCAGGTACTAACAGACTTAGTCGCAGCCATTCCTGGGGCGGTTGATGTATCGTTAGAACAAGTCAGCGGTGAAGCTCAGTTAGTGGTTCGGCCTAAACGTGAAGTACTGGCTCGTTATGGAATCAGCGTTGATGAAGTGATGAGTTTAGTCACTCAAGGTATTGGTGGTGCCAGCGCTGGTCAGGTGATTGACGGTAACGCCCGTTATGACATTAACCTGCGATTAGCCGCGCAATATCGTAATGCGCCTGATGCAATTGAAGATTTGCTCCTCAGTGGCGCCAATGGTGCGATTGTTCGCTTGGGCGATCTCGCTGATGTGGTGATTGAAATGGCGCCGCCGAATATTCGTCGTGACGATGTACAGCGCCGCGTGGTGGTGCAAGCCAACGTGTCGGGGCGTGATATGGGCTCGGTGGTCAATGATATTTATGCCATAGTGCCGCAAGCTGAATTACCTGCTGGCTATACTGTGGTGGTGGGCGGCCAATATGAAAACCAGCAACGAGCGCAACAAAAGCTAATGTTAGTGGTGCCCATTTCTATCGCACTGATTGGTCTATTGCTGTATTTCTCGTTTGGTTCAGTCAAACAAGTGGCCTTGATTATGGCTAATGTGCCATTGGCATTAATCGGCGGCGTAGTGGCTTTATATGCTACTGGCACCTATTTATCTGTGCCCAGCTCCATCGGCTTTATCACCTTGTTTGGTGTTGCTGTGTTAAATGGTGTGGTGCTGGTGGACTCAATTAACCAGCGCAGACAATCATCAACTGAAAGCCTATACGACAGTGTTTATCAAGGTACAGTCGGGCGTTTACGTCCAGTGTTAATGACGGCTCTGACGTCTGCATTAGGGCTGATCCCTATTTTGTTATCGTCTGGCGTGGGCAGTGAAATTCAACAGCCGTTAGCTGTCGTGATCATCGGCGGTTTGTTTAGCTCAACCGCCTTGACGTTATTGGTGTTGCCTACGGTTTATCAGTGGTTGTATCGCAATAAACTATCATTGTCATAAAGTCTATTCGCTAAATAATACTTCAATCTTAAGCCTAATCATCTGATTAGGCTTTTTCATTTTTATGTGTAAATCATGTAAAAAACTGCTTGCTTATTTAAGATTACAGTTGTAATTTAAATAAATAGATTACGTTTGTAATCCTTTTTTGTCTTCACAAGTTTTAACAACAAATGAGCGGTATAGCATGAAAGAGATCAGCAATAGTGAATTAGTGGTGTTGCAGCAGCTTTGGCAACAGTCGCCATTAACCTCGAGCGAAGTGGTTGATGCCTTAGCACAAAGCCATGATATGCATGAGAAAACGGTGAAAACCTTGCTTAATCGTTTAGTTAAAAAACAAGCCGTCAGTTTTGAAAAACAGGGGCGGGTTTACCATTATTCACCGTTAATCGCTGAGCAGGACTATACCGTTAAAGAGTCGCTTTCTTTTGTGGATCGCATGTTTGCCGGTAAGTTAACCCCACTGGTTGCCGGGTTTGCGCAGAAAAACAAACTGTCGGCAGAAGATGTCGCCGACCTGCAAACTTTACTCGATGATTGGCAAAAGGAACAAAAGTGATGATCAATTGGTTTATGGAACAAACCCTTTCACTGAGTATGGTGTGTTTGGCAATACTGCTATTACATCGGTTTTTATTGTCTAAGCTTGGCGCGCACTATACCTATTTTATGTGGATATCAGTGCCGCTCTTTGTTTTTGCCGATTTACTGCAAATGATATTACCGCAGCACTTTAGCTGGTTTGGCAGCAGTAATAGCGTCTCAGTCATCGAGCAATATTATGTGTTGGCGAATGATACTGTTGCCTTGTCGGCAGGTTTACTTGATCAACGCTATTTGCCTTATCTCTACGCCGCAGTGGTTGCCTTATTAGTGATTAATATCGTCATGGAATACGCCAATCTGCAACGGTTAATTAATGATGCAAAACCGCTAGAGGTAAGCTCTAGCAAGCTTAAGGTGCTGGTTCATTCTCAGATTGAATCACCTATGTTAGCGGGATTTTTCACCCCCAGTATTCTAGTCCCTCATAGCTTTATGCAACTCGATGACTGCCAGCAGCAAGCCATTATTCAGCACGAGATGTATCACTATCAACGTGGTGATTTGTGGATGAATATATTGGCTTATGGCTTAACGGTTCTATTTTGGTTCAATCCCTTGATGTGGCTCAGCTACCGCCGATTTAGACAAGATCAAGAGTTGTCATGTGATGCGCAAGTGACTGCCGACATGAAAACCCAAGCTAAAATTGCCTATAGCAAAACACTATTGGCCTATTCACAGCATGCACCTTTGAGCATGCTACACACCCCTTATGGGGACAAAACTATCTTAAAAGAGAGGATCTTACAGATGAAAAAGCAACATGGAAAAAGCACGCTAGCATTGATTGGAATGACATTGGTTATTGGTATGAGTGCCTTTATGTTTAATCAGCAGGCATTGGCAGGTGACAATCTTAAGGCTAAAACCAACACTGATGCTATGGCAATGCCAGTAATCAGAATTGAGCCTACCTATCCAATAGATGCCGCTAAAGAAGGGCTCAACGGCTATGTGCAAATGATATTTGATATTAGCCCAGCAGGAAAAGTGAGTAATGTTAGGGTAATGAAGTCAGCGCCAAAAAAAATGTTCGACGCATCGGCAGTTGAGGCGCTTGAACAGTGGCAGTATCAAACTTCAGCAGATGGTTTTAAAGACGTACAAGTACAGCTAGATTATGTGATCCATCAGCCTGAAAAATCAGTGGAGAGAATCACAGTAAATTAGGGTTTAGTTATATCGCCAATATTGAAAATGATTCAATGCCTCATTGCTATGGGGCATTGAATCATTTTTAAACCTGAGGCGGTTTGGGCTTTAATTTGAGTCCCAGTTTATTGGCAAGTGGTTCGATGGCTGCGCCTTGAACAATGACCGATATCAGCACAATAAAAAACACCATGTGGATCATTTCTCGCGAACCTTCAACACCTGCCGCAGCGGGGATCAGCGCAAATACAATTGGCGTAGCGCCTTTTAGACCTATCATAGAGACAAACAAACGCTTGCGCCAAGTTGCTTGCCTAAAGGGCAGATAACACAATTGCACCGCTAATGGCCGTGCCACCAGAATAAGCAAGATAGCAGGCAGTAAAGACACCATAAACACAGGTAATAACTGCTGCGGGAATATTTGTAAGCCCAAAATAATAAACATTAATGATTGCGCTAACCAAGAAATCCCATTAAAAAAATGCTTACTGACTTCTGCACCTTTCTTTAAATAGTTACCAATAATCACTCCGGTAATGTAAACCGCAATAAGTTCGTTACCGCCTAATATTTCGGTACTTGATACTGTGATGGCAAAAGTCGCCAAAATAAATACAGGAATAAGTCCAAATTCAGGTAGTTTGATACGATTCAATGTCCAAACGGTTATTTTACCCATCAATAGGCCAATAATTGCCCCAACACCAATTTGTTGTCCTAGGTTTAATAGTATCGATATTGTTGTCGGAGCGCCGTTAGTACTATTGATAATGTAGTCGGTTAGCATGACAACCATCAGCAAGGCGACCGGGTCATTGGTGGCCGATTCGAATTCTAAAATAGTGCCGGTGCCGTGTTTTAATTTAAGTTTTTTGGATTCTAAAATAGAAAATACGGCTGCAGCATCAGTCGATGACACTACCGCCGCAAATAACATGCAAGTAATGAGGTTAAAGTCGAGTAAGGCATTCAGGATAAAGCCAAAAATGATTGTCGTGAAGATGACGCCGGCAGTGGACAGCATGCCGCCTTCTTTCCAAGAAAATTGAATATTTTTCATTGGTGTATTCAGCCCGCCCACAAATACTATGGTGTTTAATGCGAGAGTGCCAATCAACGAGGTCAGTTGCAGATCATCGTATACAAAACCAAATTCCCCATTACCAAAGGCAAGTCCTACACCCATGAAAATTAAGAGTGAGGGTAGGCCTAATGTCTTAGAAGGGTGATGGAGCAAAATGCCAATAGCAATAAGAATAGAGATCCCTAAAATAATGATATCAGATGGCATATAGGCACTCCTTGGCTAATTTAAACGTTACTAAATGGCTATTTTAACATTAAATTAGCCCAAACTTGCTTTATGAGTATTTATTAATAGTTATTAATATTAATTTATAACTCATCAGCGATTTGCACCAACTAGCATGCGTTCAGGTATCAGAGTTTATAAATAGCGGCTATGAGCCACTCTACTTTAGCTTTCATCATAATTGATAGATCTTTTTTCCTGCTCAACAATATTGGTTTGCCACATTTTCATTACATTATTTGGTGCTAATATCTGCATATAGAAGTGCATTGTGGAGACATCATGGCGATATTAATTAGTGTTTGGGGCGTTATTATCAGTTGTGTTGGGCTGTTTATGTTACTTAAGCCACAAGGTTTTGCTGATGCTATTGTTCTATTTAGTCGCCAAAGGTATTTTCATGCTGTCGAAATCATTTCTCGGTTAATGATTGGCGCAGCATTGTTACTCGATGCGGATAATACTTCATTCCCGCTAGTGTTTGAGGTGATAGCTAACTTACTGTTTACCATTGCAGTTTTTCTAGTTTTTATGACTGAAAAATATCATAAGATGTTTGCTTTATGGGCCGGTACACATTGTATTAGTTGGTTCAGACCTGCTGGTGTTAGTGCGCTGATATTTGGCTTATGGGCAGTATATGTCAGCATCAATTAACCACTCTTATTTGTTATGCAAACAGTTGTTAAGTTATTTTTTTGTCTTTTTTGTTAATTTTTTTCGCAAGTGAAATCCCTCCTAAGCCGCAGCACCATTGAACTTGAATATTTCTGAAATGTTAATGAAATGTAAGCGTAATATTTAAGCAGTCTCTTTGTCATTTTTGCAGGTTAGTTTGTCATCCAGCCAACTTACTCACATGCTTACATCCGTCTCCGGAGATGATAATGGAACTGAAAAATCTTTTTAAACTGACTGCACTTTCTACTGCTCTTGCTGCAACATTAGGGCTCGCTGGTTGTGGTGGCGATATTAATATCAATACAGGTAGTGATGTTGTTACCCCTACCACACCAACAACGCCAACTACTCCAACTCAGACAGCTCAAGAAAAATCATACAGTGGCTTTGCAACTAAAAGCACCACAATGACTGCTGTTGATGGAAAAGAAGTTTGGGTATTAAAAGGAACATTAGCGCCTTCAACCGCCGCATCAACCGTGACTACTGGTGGCCAAGATGGCGACAAAATTGTACTAGGTAATGATGTTGTTTGGCAGCTAGATGGTGCTGTCATCGCCGGTGGCGATAACGCCAATTCGGTTGAGTTATCTATTTTGCCCGGCACTAAAATACTCGGTGGTAGCGATTCTTATTTAGTGATCAGCCGTGGTTCAAAAATCATTGCCGACGGTACAGCTACTGCGCCAATCGTATTTACTTCAGTTGAAACCGCTTTAGGGCAAGAGGGTAAAGCGGGTCAGTGGGGTGGCTTAGTGTTGCTTGGTAATGCACCGGTAAACACATGTCCTGATTTAACCAATTGTTCAGCGTCATTTGAAGTGGGTAACCATAGCTACGGCGGTAACGATACTGAAGATAATTCTGGCTCAATCAAGTATGTACGCGTTGAGTTTGGTGGTTTCAAAATTAACGACACACAAGAAATGAACGGCATCAGTTTTGCTGCTGTAGGTGCGGGTACTGAAGTTGATCACGTACAAGTGCACATGAATAACGATGATGGTTTTGAATTTTGGGGCGGCAATGTTTCCGTTACCAATATCGTACTAACAGAAAACTTTGATGACTCGTTAGATTGGACTAACGGTTGGCAAGGTAGCGCACAACACGTTTATATTCGTCAAGCTGATAATGGTTCTAACCGTGGTATTGAAGCCGACAGTAACAGCGACGCAAGCGCATTACCTATGTCGAAACCAACACTCGCCAACTTCACTATCCAAGTCGCTAACGGCACTAACAGTGGCGGTGACGATGCAGAAGGCATTTTGTTCCGTAAAGGCACAGGTGTTAATGCTTATAACATGCTCGTTAAAGGTGATGTTGATTCGGGCGAATGTTTAGAAGTTAACGATGACGACACAGTAAACAATGCCAATACTGCAGAATTAATCATGCAGAACAGTTTAATTGACTGTGTTGAGCCGTTTAAAAATGCTAAGGCAGATGCAGCAGAAGGCCGTACATTGGCATTAGATGTTGAAGCATGGTTTAACGACCAAGACGGTAACTTAGTTGCTGCAGCAGATTTAACTGACTATATGCCTAATTCATCATCGGTAGCCTTAACCGGTGGTAAAGCTGACTTAAGCAACCTTGATTCTCGCTTAGTGAATGCCCAGTATATTGGTGCATTTGACGGCACAAATGATTGGACGACTGGTTGGACTACAGCAATCCATGATGATGCGACGCCAACACCAACTGAGCTGCCGGTGTTAACTTCTTGTCCTGTTGGCACCACAGCTTCAGCTGCGACAGCGGGTTTATATAAAGATGCATCAGTGACGCTTATTTGTACCCTAGAAGGGAATGTTCTGAGTAACACAACCTTACTTGCTGGTCAGAACGTGATGTACAAAATTGATGGCGGCGCTGTTCTTGTCGGGGCAGATAAAACCACATCGGCAACATTAGCAATTCAAGCGGGTGTTAAATTATTCGCGACATCTAACAGCTATATTGCCATTAGCCGTGGTTCTAAAATTATGGCTCAAGGTAGTGCTACTCACCCAATCGAAATGACGTCTGAAGAAGATGTTATTGCCGGTGCCACTGGTGAGCGCGGACAATGGGGTGGATTAGTTATCTTAGGTAACGGTTTAACAAATACCTGCCCAGATAAAACGGCTTGTGATGCATCGTTTGAAGTCGGTGACTTCCCATATGGTGGTAACGACAACGCAGATAACAGCGGACAAATCAGTTACGTAGTAGTTAAGTATGCTGGCTTTAAAGTCAATGATACTCAAGAAATGAACGGTATCTCATTTGCGGCAGTAGGCAGCGGAACTCAAGTAGACCATATTCAAATTCACGCTAACGGCGACGATGGCGTTGAGTTTTGGGGCGGTGCTGTAAACTTGAAATATGTCTACTTAACAGCCAACTTCGATGACAGCTTAGACTGGACCAATGGTTGGACGGGTAAAGCACAGTTTGTCTACATCACTCATGAAGACGGCAATGCAAACCGCGGTATTGAAGCTGATAGCAGCAGTGCTGGCGCAGCAGCGACCCCTGTTTCTGCCCCTAAGTTAGCTAACTTCACTATTCTACCCGGTACAGATACTGCAAACGCTAGCGGTGACAACGGCGAAGGTATCTTACTTCGAGTGGGTACTGCTGGTGAGTTATACAACGTACTGGTGCAAGGCCGCAAAGGTAGTACTGCTGACACTGAGTCTGGTGAGTGTTTAGAGCTAGATGGTTCAGTATCAAGCTTGGTTGATAACGTGAATAACAACACCTTAGTGATGTCTCATTCAATTATCGATTGTAATGAGCCATTCAAGACTTCAGGTACTACCGCGATTAATACTGAAACCTGGTTCTTGGGTCAACAAGGTAACTCTGCAACGGCAGTGACTATCACTGACGGCATGCCAGCAGCAACCGATACAACACTACTTGGTAAAGGTAAAGATTTAAGTACAGATGATAGCTTCTTCGAATCAACCAACTTTATTGGTGCATTCGATGGCCAGAATGACTGGCGTCAAGGTTGGGCTTACTTTCCACAGTAATCACCTTTGATGAACTAAATCTGTGACCTATTAATAGCCGCTCGCAAGGGCGGCTATCTCTGAACCGCATACAGGATAGTATAAGTATGAAAACCAAGCCGAGTTTTACCGTTAATAAGTTAAGCCTTGCCATTATCTCTGTGATTTCTGCGGCAACGTTATTAACCACAACCCCCGTATACTCGCAAGAACCCGCGCCTGTTCGTGATCCTGGTGAAGTGATTCCGATTGAACCCATTGAAGTTATTTCAGTGACAGGGCGTTTACGCAGCTCAGCATCAGAAGCAACCGAAGAGCGTCGTGAACAAATTGCTGTAGCCGATATTATGGGCTCAGAACAAATTTCAAGAACCGGTGACGGTGATGCAGCAGCAGCGCTTCGTCGTGTGACAGGTTTGACCTTAAAAGATGGTAAATTTATCTATGTTCGTGGTCTGGGTGAACGTTATTCAAGTACTTCGCTTAACGGCGCGACTGTACCCTCACCGGATCCAACCCGTAACGTAGTGCCACTGGATATGTTCCCAGCATCGATCATTGAATCGTTATCGGTGCAAAAGTCAGCGTCAGCCAATGCGCCAGCAGCATTTGGTGGCGGACATGTGGATATTCGTACTAAATCTATCCCTGCAGATTTCTTTTTTAAAGCTTCAGTAGGCGGTCGTTATAACACTAATGACTCGAATGACAGCTACACCTATAACGGTGGTGGCGATGATTGGACTGGCCAGGACGATGGCACCCGCGGTATGCCAAGCAACATTAATAATACTATTGATCAATACGGTGGCATCAGCCCGATTGATATCGTCAGTGGCTCAAATGGAGCGATTAACTACCCTGCGGCGCAACAAATTAACCGTGAGTTAGCGTTAGATATGTATCGCGACATGACGCTACAAAGTCAAAGTACTGATCCTGCCGTGCGCGGTGATATTGCCATTGGTGATCGTTGGGACATTAGCGACGACATCATTTTTGGTGCTTTGTCTGCGGTGTCGTACAAGAAACAAGCTGAAAATTACACTAAACGTGAAGTTGAACTTGATGGCGACAGCAGCCAAGTGCAAGTTGAAAACCAAAAAGATATTGTTGGCACTGATTCGATAGTGCAAGTGTCTGGCATGTTGAACTTAGGTTTAGAAATTGGCTACAACCATAAAATCGAAACCTTCACCACTTATCTTCAAGATACCTCAGATGACGTATCAACGGGTATTGAAGAAACTATCGATACCTTAGGCGAGCCTAATGCACTGCAAGTTTATGCTATTGATTACGAAGAACGTTCGTTAATCAGTAATCAAATAAAAGGTCATCATTTCATTGAATATTTGAATGACGCTGAATTTAATTGGAAGTTTTCTGATGCACGTTCTGAGCGTTATGCACCAAATGAAGTGTCGTATACCTATAACGTGATTTTAGATGCAAACAACCAGTTACTCTCTCGCAATCTTAACACTCAAGATGCACCTAAGTATGTCTACAGTCGCTTAGAAGATAACACTCAAAACTACGCCTGGGACTTTACTTACCCAATCAATTTAGATGCCACAGTGATTAAACTGACAACGGGTTATGAATATTTTGAACGCACCCGAGAAAGCTATGCAACTCGCTTAGGTTTTGATGTTGATTTAAGTCCAACAGATGTTAACGGTGGTATTTTATCCGGCGACTTTAATGATATTTTCTCTGATAAAAATATCAACGACAACACTCTAGGGCTAGAGCTAAAAGACGCGTCAACCGATACTGAAGATTACATTGCCGCCGAGAAAAACGATGCTGCGTTTGTCAGCATGGACATCGACTTTGACGATGTATGGCGAGTCTATGCTGGTCTTCGCTACGAAGACTTCCGCCGTGTGACTTTGCCTATTGACCCAAATGGACAGATTTCAGATGAAGGTGGCCGTTACGATTTGGCTGATTACGCCATCGCTGAAGATGGTTGGTTCCCGTCGTTATCATTAACCTGGAAACAAACCGACACCACTCAGTGGCGTTTAGGCGCAAGTAAAACCATAGTGCGTCCAGATCTACGTGAAGTGTCGCCAGTTCGCTTCCAAGATCCGGTTACCGATTTTGATTTCTTCGGTAATCCAGAACTTAAGAGCTCCGACATTCTAAACTTCGACTTACGTTGGGAATATTACTCAGATTCGGGTAACAATTTCAGTATGGGCGCGTTCTATAAGGATGTAGATGCACCGATTGAACCTATTCAACGTATTTCAGAAGCCGGCCGTCAGCTGAAGTTTTATAACGCCGAGTCGGGTTATGTGTATGGTCTTGAAACCGAGTTTTTACAAGAATTGGCGTTTTTGGGCAGCGAAGGCAGTATTTGGGAAGACTTCTTTGTGGCGGGGAACTTAACCCTTGGCGACTCAGAAATCAATATCGCTGCTAATGGCGAAATTGACCCAACCAACCAAACGCGTCGTATGACTGGGCATTCACAATGGGTAGCTAACTTACAATTAAGTTACGACTCATCAGACAGTTATCACAGTGCTACATTGGTATATAACGTGTTTGGCGAACGCATTGCCTACGGCGGACGTGGTGGTTTAGATGATGTATTAGAAAAGCCATTTCACAGCCTAGATTTTACCTATAGTTTCTTCCCGACAACCAGCACTACTGTGAAGTTAAAAGCGAAGAATATCTTAGGTGAAACCACGGAATACCAACAGCAAGATATTGAAGTTTATGCCAAAGATCCTGGCACTGAATTTACCTTGCAGTTTAGTTATCAATACTAATACGCGTTAGTTTTAAGACTTAGAAGAGTACTGGTTTTTAGTGATTTTTACTCATCATTTCAATCGCTAAAAATGTGCACGGCCACTTTCTTCGGAACAAAGAAAGTGGCCTTTTTAGGTTATATCGCAGCGAAACTCATATAAGTTCAGCTTATCCTCATGATGAATAGATTAACCCCAGTTTAGACATTGACACTTTTTCATTCCAAATTGGGTAGAATACAGATTCGCTCATGATTGAACTCTCGATGGAACCACCTTAATGCCCAAAGTATCATCCGTATCCATTCACCTTGAAATATGTGTTTACATAATGTTAGCGTTATCAGCCAGTGCTTGTGCTATGCCTCTAGGGCTCACTCAAGCCGGTACGATTGTGTCATCTGATATTGATGAGGCCAGTGGTTTAGCCATATCGCGACTTAATGACAAGGTATTATGGGTACATAATGATAGCGGCGATTCGGCACGATTGTTTGCGATTGACTCAAGCGGTAAGCAGCTGGCAACGGTTAACGTTGAAGGGGTAAAAAGTATCGATTGGGAAGATATAGCCTCGTTTACGTATCACAATCAGTCTTATTTACTCATCGCCGATATCGGTGATAACCAGGCGCAACGATCGCAGTATCAATTACATCTGATCAAAGAGCCTGATTTGAGTCAATTACACGGTAATAAACTACTCTCGGTCAAACCCAGTTGGAGTATGGCATTTACCTATGGAGATGGTGCTCACGATAGTGAATCTGTAGCTGTTGATGTTGCCAAGCAAAAAATACTGCTACTGACTAAACGCGATAAATTGCCGATTTTGTATGAGTTGCCATTGATCGATCCTGCTTTAGGACAAACTGAATCAAACCATTCAGCTAACAATCTAGCCGCTAATTCAACTAAACAGTTCAATAGGCAAGCTAAAAAGTTGGGCGAGATAGCGCCGTTACCATCGGCGATGCTCGATTACACCAGTATCTATACTTGGATAGGTTTTGCCGGAAAGCCTACGGCAATGGACATTTCTGCTGATGGCTTATCGGCGGTGGTATTAACCTACACTCACGCGTTCTATTTTACTCAAACAGAGCCAGGCGATTGGTTAACGCTGTTTTCTTCACCGCCACAACAGATCAATTTACCCAATATCAGACAAGCCGAAGCGGTGGGTTTTAGTCAAGATGGCCGCAGTATTTACATCACGTCTGAAAATCTACCTGCGCCATTGTATAAAGTTGATTTAAAGGCTTATCGAACTCAATTTAGGTAATTTGCACCCGCGCTGCGATGAAATCCCCTAAATTGAATAAATGTTAACCTCTAAGGTTTAACAATCACTTGGCCGAGAGCTCTTTTCTAACAATTTCAGCCCCTGCACTCAAGGCATGTAACTTACCTCTTGCGACATGATGAGGTAAGGGCGCCATGCCACAGTTGGTGCATGGATATAGTTTATCGGCATCGACATACTGAAGTGCTTTTCGGAGGGTATTGGCGACTTCCTCTGGTGTTTCAATAATATTGCTTGCTACATCTATGGCACCAACCATCACTTTTTTACCTCGAATGAGTTCAAGCAGCTCAATGGGCACATGAGAGTTGTGGCATTCTAGTGAGATAATATCGATATTAGACTGCTGTAGTTTCGGGAAAGCTTTTTCATACTGTCGCCACTCTGATCCCAGTGTTTTTTTCCAATCTGTGTTGGCTTTGATGCCATAGCCATAACAAATATGCACAGCTGTTTCGCACTTTAGTCCTTCAATGGCTCTTTCTAAACAAGCAATCCCCCAAGCATTTACCTCATCAAAAAAGACATTAAATGCTGGCTCATCAAATTGAATAATATCAACACCTGCCGCTTCTAATTCTTTGGCTTCCTGATTAAGTATTTTAGCAAATTCCCACGCTAGCTTTTCGCGACTTTTATAATGGTCATCAAAAAGCGTATCTATCATTGTCATGGGGCCTGGCAGAGCCCATTTAATGGGCTGTGTGGTTTGCTGACGTAAAAACTTGGCATCTTCAACAAAAACTGATTTTTGACGACTAACCGGGCCGACAACCGTTGGTACACTGGCATCATAGCGATCACGAATTTTAACGGTTTTACGTTTATTAAAATCAACGCCGTTAAGATGTTCAATAAACGTAGTTACAAAATGTTGGCGTGTTTGCTCACCATCACCAACAATATCAATGCCTGCGTGTTGTTGATCTTGTAATGACAAACGTAACGCGTCTTGTTTGCCCTTAATTAATTCTTCACCTTGTAGTTTCCAAGGTGACCAAAGTGTTTCGGGTTCAGCGAGCCAAGAAGGCTTAGGTAAACTGCCTGCAGTTGAAGTGGGTAGTATTCTTTTGTTAATAAGTTTTTTCATAATAAATCATGCCGTATATTGGGTGTAATTATTAAACGCAGCGATTAAACGTAATTGGCAGACCATTGCTCAAGCACCGTTTGATATGGTTTGATGAAGTGTTTTTCAGCAAACTTTCCCTGCTCATTAGCCAACTGGCTACGTTCTTCTCGATCATAAACAATTTGCGTTAATGAATGATCCTGGTTCTTTAAATTGGGTTGATAGGACTTTCCTGCAGCGGCATTCGCATTATAAATCTCTGGTCGGTAGATTTTTTGAAAGGTTCCCATGGTGCTGATGGTGCTTATAAGCTCAAGATTAGTGTAATCATTAAGTAGATCACCAAAGAAATGGAAAGCCAACGGCGCAACACTATTTGGCGGCATAAAATAACGTACCTGTAGGCCCATTTTTTTGAAATATTGCTCAGTCAAAGACGACTCGTTTGGCTGGTATTCAACACCCAATACAGGATGCTGATTTTCAGTTCTATGATAGGTTTTGTTATCTGAAACACTAAGGCAGATAACAGGCGTTTTGTTAAAATTTTGTTTGTAAGCATCTGAATTAACAAAATACTGAAACAGCTTGCCATGCAGTTCGCCAAAGTTATCTGGAATACTGAAGTTGGGCTGGTCTTTATTATGAGCCTGCAGTAATACGCTAAAATCATAATCCCGCACATAAGAGGAAAAATTATTTCCTACAATACCTTCAATGCGTTGATTAGTTTGATGATCTACAATATTCGTTTTCAATATTTCAATCGATGGGAAGGTTTTACCACTGCCTTCAATATCCATATCAACAGAAATGATTTCAAGTTCGATGGAGTAACGATCGCCTTTAGGATTATCCCAATTCGCTAAGGCATTAAAACTATTGTCAATCATCTTCAACGCGTTGCGCAAGTTTGCTTGGCGATAGCTTCCTCTGGCCAAATTAGCAAAGTTGGTGGTGATACGTGTATTGTTTGATGGATGATAATTTTCATCGAGACAAATGCTCTTAATCGTAAATGTGAAATCTTTATTCATGATGATCTGGTATCCAATTTTGTGATTTAAAAGCCGGAATGTATGTTTTGCTCTTTATCGATATGTTCTATTCGTACTGATTTTCTGAGCAAGTCGCTGTTACCGCTTTGTTTGCTTGGTGCCTGATGGCTTACTTAGGGAGCAGCTGTAATATTGTTTGGCGCTAAAAGCATGAGTTATTTATACGTGGGTCGGAACATGAAGAAAAACGGTTTTATTTCACCTGCTACATGAGCAGGATTCATGATTATAATTAAGCGTGATTACCTAGACATAGTTTGCGGTGTCGGATGACCATTTTGGATAATATGAGCATTGAATAACAGGCTATCTGACCTTGTTAGCCAGTGCTTGTTGAAGAGACTGGAGATATTTTTGTACTAAAACCTGCAACATTTTCACTATCTAACCAAACAACAGCAGCGAAAAAATGGCGACGAAAATGGATCTTGCTTTTAACTTCATTTGTAGTCAGCTTCGGTCCATCTGATTTGTAAAGAGTGAAAATTCTAACGTTTTCCATGGGGAGCTGATGTGAATGGAATCACGAATGTCGTGGCGGCATGGTCAATAATGTTCTCGACATCAAATGACATTCCCCATATCCATATGGGTCAGGTGCCAAAGAGCGACCCTGCCACCGAAAACTAGCCTGACGTCTTGTCATTCTCAAGTTTTCTTCTCTTTTATAAATAGTCTTCAATCCATTGTATTCTTATAGGTTTGAAGTTAAGAACTCTCAAAGAGGTAATCGAAAAGTTTGTCGGTTTCAGCTAATATGCTCGCAATATTTACATTACTGTTGTTTGGCTTGATATTGCTGTTTAACGTCTTCAATCAGTTTTTGCCACTGAGGATATTCAGCAAAGCTTTGTTGTAAGTCGCCCCAAGGCGTTAGCGCATCGGCCATTGAAGGCGCTTTAGATTGTGTGGTCTGGTATAAATAATAAAATGCTGACGCACGATAATTTGCTGCGCAATGGACTAGCACTGGAGCGTCGCCATTTTGCTTCATCAGGCTAAAAAACTGCTCAACATCTTCTTTTGTAGGATGCTGCCAGTCCACGCTAATATTGTGATAATTCATCCCTAGCTGAGTCACTATTTGCTGCTCATTTTTTAATGCATTTGGGTTGTCATTAGGAATGAGATTAATCACCGTTTTGATACCTGCTTGAGCGAGTTGTGCAAATTGCTGCTGTGTGGGCAAACCCGCGGTAATCACTTGTTGGTTATTAAATTTAACCGCTTTTATGTCGCCAAGTTTACTGGTGTCAATATGAGTCATGCTACCTCCTTTGTTCCTATCCGTACTGAACACTTGCGCACTAAAAAAGAAACAACAGATCAATAAGCTAGCTGACAGTACGCAATAGCGTTGCAGTATATTCATGTGAGTCCCTCAGATTGATTGAATATGTAATAACACGTTTCGAATTTCCGCTAAGCTGGTTAATCATTGATGATAGTCAAGCGTGTCGGATATGCGCAATTATCTGCAACTAATACCAGTGATAGCAATCCTTAAATTGGCAGCTAACGGGCACAGGCTATTTTTGTTGTCACTGCTGCTGAATCTCATTATTGAGCAATTGTTGTGTGAATAGTTGTATAAATTGCTAGGTATTTCAATTTGTTATTTCGCTTGAGTAACAATCCGCTCAGGGTTGGTTTTCTAATCAGTATCAAGGCTTGTTTAATGTATTTTTCATCGTTAAACACAGTGAAATAGATATCGATTGGCAAATATCATTGTCGAGTTAAAACTTGTCTATATCGACTCCAAATTGCTTAGTGTCACTATCCAGTCTACTTTTAAAGTAAGACAAGACAAAAAACTCATCAAAGGACGTGTTATGCAGACATTTACAAAGTCATTTATCTTAGTTTCTGTGCTTAGCAGTAGTGCAGTATTGGCGGATACCATTAGCATCCGAGCCGACAATTGGTTTCCCATGAATGGCCAACCCAATGCTAAGCAACCAGGTTACATGATTGAGTTAGCGACCAATATTTTTACTGCTGCAGGTCATACTGTGGATTACAAATTAATGCCTTGGGAGCGCGCTGTTGACTCAGTACGTAAGGGCGAATTTGACTGTGTGGTGGGTGCCTACAAAGATGACGCGCCAGATTTTATATATCCTCAGGTACCTTGGGGAATGGACAGTACGGTATTTTTTGTTAAAGCAGGAGGTAGCTGGACTTACACTGGACTGTCATCACTACAAGGAAATAAGATTGCGATAATTAAAGGTTATGCCTACGGTGATGAATTTGATAAATATGTGACAGAGAACCCCAGTGTGTTTGATGCCATAGGTGCCAATAATGGCCTTGAAAACAACATTAAGAAACTCCAGGCGGGAAGGGTAAATGCTGTTGCCGAATCTCCCAGTGTCATGGGAGCAAAACTTAAAGATATGGGCGTTAGTGGCATAGTTGCGGCGGGTTCTTTGGGCGAGGCGACAGAAATGTATATTGCCTGCAGTCCGGCAAAGGCAACGTCTGCTGGCTACATCAAGTTGATTGATGAGGGAACGGCAAAACTGAGGGCATCGGGCGAATTCAATAAAATATTATCATCTTATGGGATCAGTGATTGGCAGTAATTGTGTGCCACTATAGTTAGTCATTCTTCATCCATTCAGCCTTGTGCGAGCAAGATACTGAAGACAATATATCGTCACTCAAACATAGACGCTTTCGGTGAATTAAGACCATCGTCTCTCACCGAAGGCTCTTGATCTAAGACTATTGCCTAAGCTATCTATTTAACTGCTCTCCCTTGTTGTTACGTTTGATGCGACTCATCCTGCTATAAGCGATTGTACTGCGCTGATGTTCATCAAAGAGGCAGGCTATGCATGCATTCTTTTGAATGGGGTACCCCAATCAAATCCGTACCACTGTGCCTGTCAATTGTCACCCCCATGCGGATAACCTTATCCTTAGCCCATTCGGGCTAGTACGGGTTGGACGGTGTCACTTATTCATCGTAAACAGCAACCTTAGTGAGTTTGCAAAATTATACCGAGTTACCCTAGCTTGGTTTCTATTTGCGAAAATGAGCATTGTCGTTTATTGTTCAACGACTCTCCTCACCTTCGATTTTCTATATATGCGAAAGCTCGCACTTCTAATTCTTGTTTGCTCTACTCTGGAAGCTTGGGCTACGCCAGGGGTAAGAGTCGAGTATCGTGATAAGCCTCCTTACACTTATAGCGAAAGTGGTCAACCTCGCGGCTTTATTATCGATATGACCCAGGAGATCTTCCGCCGTGCTGGTGTTGCAGCAACTTATTCAGAAGTCCCGGTTAAGCGTATTTTTGCTAATATTCAGAACGACAGTGAAGCTATCTGCTCCCCCAGCTGGTATAAGCTGGCCGACCGGGAGTTATATGCAAATTTTTCTCTGGTGATCCATAAAGATAGGCCGCATATGGTGCTAGTGGCCCCCAGAGTTATCGAGCTTGTAAAACAACACCAGAGCTTAAGTTCATTGTTCGAAGATCCACGACTCAAGCTCGGCGTGGTTGCCCACGTGTCCTATGGCCCTGAGCTTGATCTGGTGATAGAGAGTAAAAGTCATTCTGTAACAGATTCGGCGCGATCCGTGGAGAGTTTGGCTAAGATGGTGTCACTCAATCATGGGGCCGACTATATGCTTATAGACAGAGAAGATTATGATTATATCAACCGAATGGGTGAAATCAGTGCCATGGGTTTGTTGCCAATGTATTATTCTGACATGCCGCCAGGACTTAATCGTTACCTTATGTGTTCCAAAAGCGTAGATGCAGAGACTATGGCTCGTCTGAATCAGGCAATACGTGAGTTGTTACCCGAACTCAACGACTGATGCATCGAGCTACCCACGGTTAAGTTTATTCACTTGGCTCATTCGTTCTGCCCCCACTTATGAGCATAGTCCCTGCTTAGTTAATCTAGTTGCATCCAATCGACTTGAACGCCAGCTTGCTCAAACATATCTTGGCTGACTTTAATCTTATCTCCCCAGCGTGACAGGTAATCCTCATTGGGTTGTGGACTATGCACGGCGCGCAATCCAGTTTGGATAATCTTGGCGGCGCAGTTTGGACAAGGGAAGTGGGTCACCCAAATCTCACAGCTACTGAGATCTCGTTTTGCATGGAGAATGGCATTTTCTTCTGCATGAAGCGTCTTTAGCAGTTTCATTTCACGGTTATCGGTTTCAGCACTATCAGATATTCCGTGAGGATAACCATTAAAGCCTAAAGAGACGATGCGATTGTTTTCGGTGATTACTGCGCCAACTCGGGTGGAGGGGTCTTTACTCCAAGATGCTACGAGCTCGGCCATTTGTAAAAAGCGTATCGCCCATTTTGTCATCATCTTATTGCTATTCCTATGCTTTATGTATCACTTTAATTGGCAGCTATTCTCTATGCAGAACAGTGATAAATCAACCTTCAACCTTCAATATTCTAATCTTGGACCCACTTATCCTTTGTTATATAAGTAGGGTCATAGTGCGCTTGTAAAGCTGAATTTAACTGCCAATTCTTTAGGTTGCGTTGACTTATTTCAATGAGAGAGCCCGAACTTACTCTTCATGGCTCAAAATAAAATTATTCACAGCTTTTGATATCAGGTCTTTTTTCATCGTAGTGCGTGCGAGAGGCTGGTTAAACCAAAAGCTCATCGGCTGATCAAAACCGATACCGTGCATATAGTTGTAAAGCGCTTTACGTAGTCCTTCGCCAAGCATGTCATGATCGGTACCTGTTGGGTCGGTGAAGTCGACATCGTTTTCAGCGAATAAGATTTCAGGACGTTCAGCAAGGGTGATGCCAAATTGCTCTGGGTTGATGCCGATAGGGCTGTGGATCGTGGCGACAAAACGGTGCCAGTAGGCGGACTGGAAACAACCTTGCTGCATCAACTGACGCACCATTTCCAATGAGTCTATGGTTTCTTGTTCGGTTTGTGTGGGAAAACCATACATTAAATAGGCATGCACCAGAATACCCGCGTCACTGAAGGCTTTAGTCACGTGGGCGACTCGTTCAACGCTCACGCCTTTTTTCATTAGTTTCAGTAGTCTGTCTGACGCCACTTCAAGGCCGCCGCTGACCGCGATACAACCAGAATCTGCCAGTAACTGGCAGCGGTCTGGGCTAAAGGTGCGCTCAAAACGGATATTGCCCCACCAACTGATCACGACCCCACGTTCTATAAGGCGTTTTGCAAACGCAAATAAGGTTTTTGGCGGTAAAGCTTCATCGACAAAATGAAAACCTGTTTGTCCGGTTTCTTCGATAAGCTCTACAATTCGGTCAACCAACACATCGGCGCCTGCGGTATCGTAGCGGTCGATGTAGTCCAAGCTAACGTCGCAGAAGCTGCATTTGCGCCAGTAACAGCCATGGGCTATGGTCAGTTTATTCCAGCGGCCATCACTCCAAATTCGGTGCATCGGGTTGAGCATTTCACACAAAGACAGGTATTCGCCCAGTGGCAGGCCGTCGTAAATCGGTGCGCCGACTTCGCTTTGCGGAATATCGTGCAGCTGATCATTCTGATTTAAGTGGACATAAGGTTGGCCATTTTCATCTTCGGCGAGAAAGTAAGTTCGCACTAACTCGTCTATCTCACGCTTACCTTCAAAGTACTCCAGCAGGGTGATTAAGGGACGTTCGCCGTCGTCTAGACAGATATAATCGACAAACTCAAATACCCTAGGGTCTTTGAGTGCGCGCAGTTCGGTATTAACAAACCCGCCGCCCATGACGATAGGGATATCAGGGTTAATGGCCTTACAGGTTTGCGCAATCCGTAACGCGCCGAGCATATTACCGGGAAACGGCACGGTTAGTGCGACTACGCTTGGTTGTGTGTCTTCCAGATACATCTCGACCAACTGCTCCAAAATTTCAGAGCTGAAACTCGGTTCGCCCATTAGGGTGTCGTAAAGGTTGTCAAAGCTTGGGTTGGCCGCTGCTAATTTCTCGCCATAACGGCTGACTTCAAAATACGGGTCAACACCTTGGGTGATGACGTTCGACAGATCATTGATAAACAGGGTGGCGAGATATTTAGCTTTATCTTGTACGCCTAAATTACCAAAGGCCGCTTGCAACACATCGCCAGATACGGCTTCCATTTGAGCAATTGCATCAAACGCTGGGCCTTCAGGTAAGAAACGGCGCGAGTTAATCCGCATCGCTAGGCTGGGGTCTTTACCCTGTAAAAAACGAATCGCGGGCTCTACGGTCAGATGGTAACGCTCAAACTCAGCCAGAAAATTGAAGATAACATCAGGCAGTTCATCGTCTTCAAAATGCTCGAAGTTTTCTTCCACGTGCTGACGAATAATCTCTAGCGCAGGCGCCGTCATCATCTCAAGAAACAGCTCAATCGCAGGATCTCGCTGCACCGCCTCATAGCCTCGTGAGCGTAAAAAACCGGTCAAATACGCTGTTGCTGGATACGGTGTATTCAGCTGAGTCATAGGTGGAGTCATTAGAAGAACGGTCATAACCTGCCTTTAAATAGTAAAACCTGAATGCTTATTGCGAAGCAGAATAATGGCAGCAAACACTGCGGCCACAACATAATAATGAATTCTAACAAATGGCCTGTAAAAAAGCCCCGTAAATTAGATAATGGTTGATTGAGCATCAGCTCTTTAATTCATCAGGATTGACTCTGTGCAGCATCACTCAAGGATGAATAGTCGTCAGTGTCAACTTTATAGTTTGCGAATCATGCGATTAGGATACTGAGGCTTGCCGATAAAGTGTTCGAGTCAGATGGACTCAATCTTCATCTGACCCTTTTTAAGGTGTTAGCGTTAATTAAGAATAGGGCGTAAATAGCCTGCGCCAAGTTGTTTCATTTGTCGTTCAACCCAGACGACTCTCTGGCGAAGGTAAGGGGTTAAATTATTGGGATCGCGTTTACGAGGGCTTGGTAGTAGCACTGCCAGCCGCGCGGCTTCATTACTGCTGAGATAGCGTGCCGATTTATGAAAGTAATGCTGGCTGGCTGCTTCTACGCCGTAAATTCCTTTGCCAAACTCAGCCACGTTTACATACACTTCTAAGATACGTTTTTTACCCCAAATCACCTCAAGGCTCAAGGCTAAACCCGCTTCCAGACCTTTACGAATAAAGCTTCGCCCCGGCCATAGCAAAAGGTTTTTGGCCGTTTGTTGGGTTATAGTGCTAGCCCCGCGAAGTCCTTCGCCATCGTCTGACTGGTTAAGGGCTTTACTGATAGCAGTGAAATCGACACCGAAGTGCTCTGGAAAACGCTGATCTTCTGAGGCAACCATCGCCAGCGCTATTTGCGACGGCAACTTATCAATGCTGACCCAGTGCTGGGTAACTGGATAAGGGCTTTGCAGCATAAATGACGTAGTCGGTGGTGGAACAAATCGTAGCAGCAATAATAATAGCGTCAGTAATAGCAACAACCGCCACATGACAAACCATGTCCAACCGAAAAAACCTCGTTTACGATCTGCCATTCACTGCCTCTTGTTATCATTAGCCTTTGGGGCTGTGTCGTTTTCGACGTGCAAGAGTATAGGATATTAACCATCAATACCAAATGCTAATCAATGTCGTGCAGATTATATATCTAAAAGGCAGATTATCTGGTCTCCGAGTACAGATTGGATTAAGCCACAATAGTAAGCCATGGCATAAAAATGTGTTCTTATGACAACCTCATCAAGCTGGAGGATTTGCTAAAATAGTACGGATGTCGGCTAAACTCGTTTGCCATTGTTGGTAATCAAGCCTAATAGGATAGGCGTTGTTAGCAGCCATCAATACTAACGAGGGGAATCCTTGAATAGGCAGTTGGCGGGCAAGGTTAATTTCTGTGATTAATTGCTCTTCTGTTTCACTGGCGTTTAGTTGCTGGTTAAAAAGATCTGCCGGGATGCCTAATTGAGTGGCGATAGATGTTAAGGTGCCAATATCAGATGGATTGCGCACGTGCAGGTAATAAGCCTGTTGGATTGAGTTGATCATTTGCTGCTCAAGTCCATATTGGCGTGCAACAATAGTGGTTCTGCAGGCTAGATAAGTTGATCGTCTAGGTTGGCAGTGCTGCCAAAAGTCGTGATTAAATTGAGTCCCCAATTGTTGAGCTATCTTGTACCAAGTTTGTTGGAGCATTTGCTGCATGGCTTGCGGCATAGGCAGTTCAGAATCGGGTGCTAAACCGCCAACTAAGTATTTTATTGTCAGTTGTTGGTTAAATTGCTGCAGCAGTTGGGCTTGGAGGGTGTCCCATGTTGGGCGATATCCCCAACACCAGCTGCACATAGGGTCGTGCACATAATAGAGTGTTGTATCTGACATTATGGTTCTCTTTATTAATTGCTTTGCAGCCTAGCAACTCAATCTATCTTGAATACAGTAGATACTAATATTGTCATATTAGTTCGCTATTTTAGTCATATTCATTGCGTAAGATAATTTTAACAAACAATGCATTACAGCATTACTACACGGAGGTACTAAAATGACAGGGCAAAAAAGTATAACACTGGGCATTATTTCTATTTTAACCAGTACGTTATGGGTCTCAGGCTGTAACAGTAACGACAATAATGACACGGCTTCAGCAGTGGTAGATAAAAGTGTTGTCGCGCAAGTCGGCCCTAGGCCGTTATTTTTAGTCGATCAAATGCAAGACAGTGAATTAAAAACTCAATTAGCCCAATGCGAGACTGGACCATTTTACCGCACTGACTTTGCCATTGGCCATCGTGGTGCCTCGATGCAATTTCCTGAGCACACCAAAGAATCTTATCAAGCGGCTATTGATTCCGGTGCTGGTATTGTTGAGTGTGACGTCACTTTTACAGCCGACAAAGCGCTGGTATGTCGCCATTCACAGTGCGACTTAGCAACGACGACGAATATTCTCGCAATCCCTGAGCTTGCCAATAAATGTTCGGTGCCGTTTTCACCTGCCGATGCCGCTAATGGCGTGAGTGCCTCAGCAACCTGTTGTACAAGTGATATTACGCTGGCTGAATTTAAAACCTTAAAAGGTAAAATGGATGGCTTTAATCCTAAGGCCACCACGGTTGCAGAGTTTATTGATGGTACACCAAACTGGCGCACCGATTTATATGCGGGTAATGGCACCTTAATGACCCATGCTGAGAGTATAGCCTTGTTTAAAGCCGCAGGCGTAAAGATGACCCCTGAGCTTAAATCGGCCAGTGTGAGCATGCCTTATGATGGATTTACTCAGCAAGATTACGCCCAAAAAATGCTAGATGAATATGCCGCCGCAGGTGTCGATGCATCACAGGTATTCCCGCAGTCATTTAATTTAGACGATGTAAAATATTGGATAGCCAATGCGCCAGAGTTTGCCGAGCAGGCGGTTTACCTTGATGGACGTGATGAGCAGGCTGGATTTGATCCGCAAAACAGCGCGACTTGGTCACCGAGTATGGATGCCTTAGCCGCTGATGGCGTGAAAATTATCGCGCCACCTTTATGGATGTTAGTCACCTTAGATAATAATAAGGCCATCATACCTTCTGAATATGCCAACGCGGCTAATGCAGCAGGCTTAAAAATTATCGCATGGTCTCTTGAGCGTTCCGGCCCACTGAGTCAAGGTGGGGGCGGTTGGTATTATCAAAGCATTGCTGATGCGATAGATAACGAAGGCGACACTTTTGAGTTATTAGATGTACTGGCTAAAGATGTTGGTGTTATTGGTGTGTTTTCCGATTGGCCTGCAACGGTAACTTATTATGCAAATTGCATGAATATGTAATGCTTAACAGCATGCTTATCCCGCGTTTAAATGGGGTAAACAGGATTGACTTAATAAGGTGCCAACATTGTTGGCACCTTTTTTATTCTATTCACTATACTCGTTATGGTGCGGTATTAATCACTCACGGTTCGATTAGCGATACACAATGGGCAATGATCATTGCCTAGGTTACGTGTCGAAGCATTATTGAAGTGACTGAAATAGTAAATAAATTCAATCTACAACCATGTTGTTAGCCTTTAGTCTATATAGGCAGTATTGGATGACAGTGGTAGTGTTACAGCACAATAATACTGATAACAATATAAAAAATAAGGATATTGCAGGATGAAATTAACCAAACGTTTTTGCATGATTGGCGCAGCTGCTGCGCTGTCTATTAGTACCGCTGTTATGGCTGCGCCGACATTTATTAACATCCTCACAGGCGGAACCAGTGGTGTGTATTATCCTATTGGAGTTGCACTTTCACAACTCTATAGCAAGGGTATTGAGGGCTCTAAAACTTCTGTTCAAGCGACTAAAGCTTCTGTTGAAAATCTTAACTTATTACAAGCTGGACGAGGTGAGTTAGCCCTTGCATTAGGTGATTCTGTGTCTGCAGCATGGGCTGGTGATGCTGACGCTGGCTTTAACAAACCACTGGATAAGTTACGTGTGATTGCGGCAACCTATCCAAACTTTATTCAAATTGTCGCCAATAAAGACGCTGGGATTAATAGCCTTGCAGATTTAAAAGGTAAACGCATTTCTGTCGGCGCGCCTAAATCAGGTACTGAGCTAAATGCACGCGCTATTTTCAGCGCTGCCGGCTTAAGCTATGACGATATGGCTAAAGTCGAGTTTTTGCCTTATGCCGAATCTGTTGAGTTGATTAAAAACCGTCAATTGGATGCGACGTTGCAATCATCTGGCCTAGGTATGGCAGCCATTCGAGATTTAGCAGCAACAATGGCGATTAACTTTGTTGAGATCCCTGCTGATGTGGTGGCTAAAATCAATAATCCTGCTTACCAAGTCGGAGTGATTACAGCCAATACTTATGAAGGTCAAACGGAAGATGTCAGTACCGTGGCGATTCAGAATTTACTTGTAAGCCACAGTAAGGTCTCTGATGAAATTGCTTATCAAATGACTAAGTTGATGTTTGAAAACCTTGACCGTTTAGGCACAGCGCACTCTGCGGCGAAAGACATAAGCTTAGAAACGGCTACTAAAAACTTACCCATCCCATTACATCCAGGTGCTGAACGTTACTACAAAGAAGTGAATGCACTGTAATCTTATGCTTCTTTTTGTGAGCGCTTGCTTAACCTTAAGCAAGCGCTTAGTTGTTTTTTAGACACACCGATTTTAGCTGTAGTAAGTGTAGAGGCGTACCATGAGTGATTCATCCAATAACCAGACTACTATGTCTGAACATGGCTTAAGTGCAGATACCCGCGATTGGCCAAAAGCATTGTTTTTTGTGGCGCTGATTTTTTCAATTTTTCAAATTACCACAGCTGCATTTCATCCGGTTTCAACCCAAGTATTACGCGCAGTGCACGTGGGTTTTTTATTATTAGTGGTGTTTATCAGTTACCCCGGTATGGGCAAGAGTCAGCCATGGCAACCTTTGGCCTGGCTACTCGGTTTAGCGGGTATGGCAACTGCTGTGTATCAATGGGTGTTTGAAGCAGACTTAATTCAACGCTCTGGTGACTTAACCCAAAATGACATGATAATTGGTGTGGTATTAGTTGCGTTAGTGTTTGAAGCGGCAAGGCGAGTGATGGGTATTGCACTGCCTATTATCTGTGGTTTGTTTTTAGCTTATGGTTTGTTTGGCGAATATTTACCGGGTGAATTAATGCACCGGGGCTATGGTTTTGACCAAATAGTTAACCAGTTGGCCTTTGGTACAGAAGGCTTATATGGCACACCAACCTATGTTTCAGCGACTTATATTTTCTTATTTATTTTGTTCGGTGCCTTTTTAGAACAAGCCGGAATGATCCGTTTATTCACCGATTTTGCCATGGGCTTATTTGGTCACAAAGTCGGTGGGCCAGCAAAGGTGTCTGTGGTGTCATCGGCACTCATGGGCACCATTACCGGGTCGGGGGTTGCTAATGTTGTCACCACTGGACAGTTTACTATTCCGCTTATGAAACGCTTTGGCTATCGTTCAGCTTTTGCCGGCGGGGTCGAGGCCACGTCCAGTATGGGTAGCCAAATTATGCCGCCGATTATGGGCGCTGTGGCTTTTATTATGGCCGAAACCATTAACGTGCAATTTATTGAAATTGCTAAAGCGGCGATGATCCCTGCGGTATTGTACTTTTGCTCAGTATTTTGGATGGTGCATTTAGAGGCCAAACGCGCCAATTTATCTGGCTTACCCAAAGATCAATGTCCTGATCCATGGGCGGCGATTAAGTTACGTTGGTACTTACTCATTCCGTTATTTATTTTGATTGGCTTGTTGTTCTCTGGGCGTACGCCACTGTTTTCAGGCATGGTAGGTTTAGCACTGACCGCCATTGTGATTTTAGGTTCGGCGATAATTTTAAATGTATCATCTGCTGTGATGCGTTTTGCTTTTTGGATAGCACTCGGCGTGTTATGTGCTGGCTTCTTTCAATTGGGCATAGGGGTGATGTTTGGCATCATTGCCATACTGATGGTGATGTGTTGGTTTGTTAAAGGCGGCAAAGAAACCTTAACATTATGTTTACATGCATTGGTTGAAGGTGCCCGTCATGCCGTGCCTGTAGGTATTGCCTGTGCGCTGGTGGGGGTGATTATTGGTATCGTCTCACTTACGGGTATAGCCTCTACTTTTGCTGGATATATCTTGGCGGTGGGCCAAGATAATCTGTTTTTATCGTTAGTATTGACCATGGTAACTTGTCTTATTTTAGGCATGGGGATCCCCACGATTCCTAATTACATTATTACCAGTTCAATAGCTGCTCCAGCATTACTCGACTTAGGTGTGCCGTTAATTGTGTCGCACATGTTTGTGTTTTATTTTGGCATTATGGCTGACCTGACTCCACCGGTTGCGCTAGCGTGTTTCGCGGCCGCGCCAATAGCAAAAGAGAAAGGCTTAAAAATCAGTTTGTGGGCTATTCGTATTGCGATTGCTGGGTTTATTATTCCTTTTATGGCGGTATACGACCCCGCGTTAATGCTCCAAAGTGGCGGTGTGCTAGAGACTATTTTTGTAGTGCTTAAAGCAACCGTTGCTATTGGTATTTGGGGGGTGATTTTTACTGGCTACTTATTACAAAACCTTTATTGGTGGGAACGTATTTTAGGCTTTGTTGCTGGTGGCTGTTTGATTTTAGCGACGCCATTAAGTGATGAATTAGGCTTTGGTTTAGCTCTGGCATTTATTTTACATCACGTATGGCGCGCTCGTAAGCTCAAACGTTTAGCCCAGGACGAATAATGCTAGGGTTATGTTTAGGGCTAGCTGGCACTATTTGGGCGCAAGTGCCGGCTGAACAAATGACTCTGTCTTGGACGCACACGATTGAAAAAATTCGTTGGGCCGAAGATTATCGTTTAACGAATCAAGGTTTTATTTTAGAACAAGCCAGGGTAAAAGGCAGTGGTGCAGGGATGGAAATTCCTGCCGATGCGGTGTTAAAAGATGGCAATTGGCACTACAAACCCAATTTACCTATTTTGCCAATCCTAAAGTTAGGCCGAACTCCAGAAGCGGGGGATTATCAGTTATGTGTTTCATCGGCTCAGGCTGGGCAACAATGCCACCCAATGAGTTATTGGGTCGGTGAGCCTACCACTAAACAGCCCTCCATTGAGCTATGGGGCTGTGATATACCTGTATGAGTTTGGTGTGTTAACCATGCCGATAAGATGTATTAGACATAAAAAAAGCTGAATCAATTGATTCAGCTTTTTTATTGAATTTTTTACCACGACTTACTTTGCAAACGCATCTTGTAGTGCAGGTACAACTTGTTTTTTACGGCTTAATACGCCGTCTAACCACACGCGGCCATCAACGGTAGGCTTACCGTAAGCACGCTCGGTTAAGTCTGCTGAATCAGAAACCACTAACATTTCTGAACCTTCTTTCATGATATCGGTTAGCAGTAATAATACGCTGTGACGATTGCCTTCGACTTTCAATTTAGCTATATCAGCTTCTAAATCAGCTTTGATGTCGTCAAATACAGACAAGTCGATCACTTCTAATTGGCCAATACCAACTAAGTTACCGTTCATGTTGAAGTCTTTAAAATCGCGCATAACTAGGTCACGTGCTGGCGTGCCTTCAACTGCTGATTTTACTTTAAACATGTCCATGCCGACTTCTTTAAAGTCTTCAACACCCGCTATTTCAGCTAATGCTTCGACACAACGAATGTCTGCAGTGGTACAGGTTGGTGATTTGAAAATGACAGTGTCACTTAAAATGGCGCACATCATGATGCCAGCGATGTTTGCTGGAATTTTTACTTGGTAAAAATCGTACATCATTTTGATCACTGTGTTGCTACAACCCACTGGGCGAATCCAACATTCTAGCGGAGTAGAAGTGGTGAGATCGCCTAATTTGTGGTGATCAACAATACCGACGATAGTTGCTTGAGCAATATCATCTGGTGCTTGAGTAATTTCTGAATGGTCAACAATGTAGACTTCTTCACCAGCATAGCTGGTTTTGTATTCAGGTGCTTCAAAACCAAATTTCTCTAAAATAAATGCGGTTTCTGGTGATAACTCACCTAAACGGGCAGCAATAGCTGGTTCACCGATTTGGTTTTTTAAATATGCTAATGCGATTGCACCACAAATTGAATCTGAATCAGGGATCTTGTGACCCACTACATACATTGCCATTGAAACACTCTCCTATAAAGTTACCATGATTTTAACAAGGATTAATCCTGATAGCATTAAAAAATACCACTTGAGTTGTTTAGCGCATCACCGGAGTATTTTTACTAATGATTTGAGTCATCCATTAATAAAAAGCCCCGAGCTAAGAGTCTCAAGGCCTATTGTATTCTATAACCTAAAATAGCATATATGAACTTAGCTATCTTTTATGTAAGGCCATTAAATTCGAACTTTAATGACTACTTTGCGGACTTTCTGTGGGGTTGCGCTCGTACCAGGCATATGAATGTCACCAGGGAAAAATAGCGCAAACATCCCCGCCTTTAGCGGAATAAATGCTGCGTCATCTTGGTTCGATTGAAAATCGAATTCGGCGTAATCATGCTTATCAAAATATGGCTTAGAAGGGGTTTGATTGGCTAAAGGTAAATAGCCAAACTCTTCTTCACCGCTAACCACATATTGCACATCAATATATTGACGATGAACTTCAAATGGCTCTGTTTCTTTGGGTTTAGTTTCATAATCATTAATGATAACGAAAATATCTTTGCCTTCGATTGGGTAGTTTCCTACCTCAAGTTGGCTAAAGTCGGTCTCGGCAAGATGGGCTAAGGCTTTGGCTAATCTCGGGCTGAGTGACGTATATAAGTGACGGTTAGTTAAAGTATCAACAATCATAAAAATTCCGTAAGATAATAATCACAAAAACATCATAGCGTGTTAGCGTTAAAGCATACAGTTTTAGCAAGATATCAGCATTACAAATATAAGAAGGATTGTACATTGTCTGCATTACGTTTACTTGCTGGACCAACTGCTTACGAACAACTTGAAGCGAACGGCTTGCAACAATCATTATTTACCCAGATTTTTGCTGCTTCAGGCGGGCCTAAATGGTTGGCGATAGCGGGCTTAGATAAATATTTATTTAGTGAGTTTTTTAAACAACGCCAAGATCCACTCTATACCATGGGCGCCTCGTCGGGCGCATGGCGCTTATCTTGTATGGCACAACAAGATCCCTTAGCGGCTTATGAAAGATTAGAACATTTTTATATCCATCAAGATTACCAAAAAAAACCAACGCGTGAACAAGTCAGTGCCCAAGTATTGCACATTGTGGATGGTATTCTGGGTGAGCAGCAAGGTGCTGATATTATTGCTAATCCGTTAATTCGTCATCATATGGTGGCGTGCCGCGCTCGGCATTTAAATCGCATTCAGGCCAAGTTTGGCTTAATGATTGGGCTGTCGATGGCGGCTGTGAGTAATGTGGTTAATCGTAAAAGCTTAGGTTGGCATTTTGAGCGGGTAATTCTGAGCCATAAAGATGATGCATCACCTTTTAGGCGCTTAAAAGATTTGCCGACTAAGCATGTTGAATTAACTCAAGACAATATTCGTCATGGACTATTGGCCAGTGGATCGATCCCGTTGCTGCTTGATCCGGTTAAAGACCTGCAAGGATCGCCAAAAGGCCATTATTACGATGGCGGCATTACCGATTACCATTTTGATATGCCATTACCCGCAGCAACTGGCTTGAGTTTATATCCGCACTTTTATCCTTATATGAGCCCCGGCTGGTTTGATAAATCCCTTTTATGGCGCAAAGCCAAAGCCAATTACCACAATGGCTTAATTTTAGCACCGAGTAAGCAATTTATTGCCAGTTTACCCTTTAGTAAAATTCCAGACCGTGAAGATTTTAAGCATTTAGATACCCCAACTCGTATTGCTTATTGGCAGCAAAGTGTACAACAAAGTCAAATATTAGCGGATGAATTTGCCGAGATAGTCGCCTCTGGCACGATAATGGATCGTATTGAACGTTTGTAAAGTGGCCACTCTCTGAGTGTTTTTTGTGCTGTTTGTGAAAGATAGTCTTATTGAACTAGGTCTATTGAAATAAGACCAAGTGTAAATGGCTGGTGCCGTCGGTAATAAGCATTATTTACACTGCTTAAGTTGTTGAAATATTAACCACTGCTACACTTGTCTTATTGATTTGACTTTAGTTCAGTAACTTCACCTATGGTGTAGGAGGCTGTTATGCAAACAAAAGAAGTGGCATTACTTATCCAAGATGGAGTGTTATTGCCAGGTGGTCGACTTGAAATTCGAGTGGTGACACCGAGCGATTTACGCATGGTTGCCGATGTACTCAAAGGCCACTATGGCTTAGCATTCGCGCCATTGAAACTCAATAGTGAGCCGCCTTGTTACATTGCCGTTACCCAATGTAATATCATTGATTTCAACCAGTTAGATGATGGCTCTTTAAGCATTATTATTGAAGGTTTACAGCGGCTTAAAATATTATCTGCAGCAAAAAAACGCGACGGTTGCTGGATAGCCCGCGCGCTTCCTTGCGCTAATTGGGATCATGAACCCATTGCGGGCGAGTTTGAAATTATCAGTGCCGCACTGGACCAATTTTATCAAGTGAATCCAGATTTACTGGAATTGTATTCACAAACTCATTTAGAAGATGCTACTTGGGTTAGTCAGCGTTGGTTAGAAGTCTTACCTATGTATAATCGCGATAAGTTGATTCTTGTCGAGCAACCTAACTGCCATAAAACCATGGATTTTGTCCTGCAGTTGCTTAAATCGCATGTGGATGTATGACGCATGACGTGGCTGATTGAGATAGTGATAATCAAGATACAATCTGGGCCTAGCCTGATAAGATAGCGTTATCATTTTGCCATTTGTTATCTTCATATAGCCAAGTTATTTATGCCTAATTCAGCAAACTATAGCAAGAGTCACACTCAATCAGCCTCCAAAACAGCAACCGCCGCCATTGCCGCTCAACCTTCGTATATTGTGTTACCACGCGCGACTGAGTTAGCGGGCAAGCAATACCAAACTGTGTTGGAGTTTTTGGTCGATCATTTTCAGCAAATCGATGTCAGTGTATGGCAACAGCGGATTAACGATGGCAAAGTGCATTGGCTAAATGGTGAATTAATTACCGCTGACAGTGCTTATCAAGCAACTGCGCGGGTATATTATTACCGTGAAGTGTTAGCTGAAACGCAAGTGCCGTTTGCAGAGCAAGTACTGTATCAAGACAGTCATACCATTATCGTCTACAAGCCGCATTTTTTACCTGTAACGCCAGGTGGTAATTACGTTAACGAATGCCTAGTACATCGATTACGTATTGCGACACAAATTGACACTGTTGCACCCGCTCATCGGCTCGATAAGGACACCGCAGGGGTGATGTTAATGACACTCAATCCACAAACTCGGCATGCTTATCATCAATTGTTTTTAGATGGCAACATCACTAAAAACTATCAGGCCATTGCAAAGATAACCCCGCAATTATTGACTCAATTAGCTGATAATAGCTGTGCATTACCTATCCACTGGACGGTGAAAAATCGTATCGCCCCAGCTAACCCAAGCTTTACTATGCAGGTGATTGAAGGTGAGGCCAATAGCCATTCTGAAATCAGCTTAGTGGCAGTAAAAGGTGATTTAGGATTATTTGAGTTAAGCCCAATCACTGGCAAAACTCATCAATTACGAGTACATATGCTGAGTCTAGGCATGCCTATCATCAATGATCGCTTTTATCCGGTGTTACAACCTAAAGGGCCGGATAATTTTGATAAACCATTACAGTTATTGGCTAAACGCTTGCGTTTTATTGATCCTGTCAGTGGTATTGAACAAGATTTCCAGTGCCAAGGTTTAGCTTTTTAGTCCATTTTTAACGACTAAAAAAACCGCCATCAATATGTTGATGGCGGTTTTAGGTTTGATACTCGTCTTTTACACTAGAGATTTATGCGACTTTATTCTGCTTTAGCGTGCTTAATCCCTTTGCTGTTTTTCATTGGGTCGCCATCATAACCAAGGGCTTGCCAGTTTAAACGTTGGCCTTTGTTATGGCAGTCATTACACTGTAATGCTTTATCTTTTGGTGACACCATATGGTTGATACGCCACCACATTTCGGTTTCAACAAAACCATGTTTACCGCTGTACTTAAGTCCTTTTTCTACCATGGTTGGGTTTGCTTCCATACCCAGTTTGGCCGCTAAGTCCCAATCAAAGTCAGTCCAGTAACCACCTTTACCGTATGTTTTAGGGGTCAGCAATATGTTGAGTTCGGTGTCGTATATTTGCTTACCTGTATGCACTTTAAATGGATAGATTTTAGCTTTAGGGTCTTTTATATCACCTAATGGAAAAGCTAATTTTACCACTGTAGTTGGATCAATTTTGTCGCCCGCCATGTAGGCATCTGCGTGACCGTTAAACCAAGCGTATTGTGGTGGAACGTCTTTTTGCCAAATAAAGCTGCCTTTCTTTTTCATAAAGGTGTGCTTGCCATATTGGTCTGTAGTTTCAGGAAGATCTTGTCCTGCCTTTGACCAGTCCCAACGCATTTTAGTGGGTTCATTTTTAGCAAATGACGGTATATGACAGGTCTGACACGCTACTGTTGCAGTATGTGTATTAAGCTTTTTATTTTTGTGAGGCGCGGCATCATGGCAGTTTTCACAGCCAATTTTGTTTTCACCACCAGGTGATACGCCCATAGCGTTACCGCTGATTTGATGATTTTCAGTGACGTGACAAGTTTGGCACTGGAAGTCATTACCGTCGGTGTCCATGTGGACATCGGTTGCCTTGTCTGGGTAAGCCATCGATGAGTCTAAATCACCATGTTTAACGGCATCACCACCGCCGCCGTAGAAGTGGCAACTGCCACAATTATCACGCACGGGCGCACCCACATTCTGTGCTACGTTCGTTAAATTGACTTTGGCTAACGGTTCACCTGCACCAGCTGGATCTTTAATGTACGTCCCTGTTGTGTCATGACATACCAAGCAATCGACTTTGGTCATGTCTTTAAAATCAAATGTAGAATCTTTCCAACCATAACCCGCATGGCAACTGGTACAACGTGGTTCATTGCCAGAGATCGACACACAAAAGTTGTTGATGCTATTTTTCTTGCCTCTTTTAACAGTGCGACCTGGCAGTTTTTGTTCTAACTCCCAAGTCCAGTGGGAAGATTTCATAAACTCTTCGGCATGTTCTTGATGGCAGGTTAAGCATTGTGTTGTCACCTCGGTGCCGCTGGTAAAAGGCCCTTGTAACGCCTCTTTGTGGTTAAAGGCAGCCTGTGCACTACTGCTTAATAACAGTAATACAGCCAGTGCTGATAATAGTTTCATGGTGTTTGTCCTTACCCCTGAGCTTGTGCTCAGGGGGGCCAAGTTAGAAGGTTAAGTGAGTGTTAGAAGTTAACGGTCAGTGAGGCATTGACGTCATAGGCTGTGTCAACCACAGGCAACATTGAGTAGGCACTACCGGCAATCACATCGTCAATTTTCTGAGGAGCACCCACTGGTGAGCCACTTCCGGTATATTCATAGTCGTAATACAAACCGGCTAACTTAATAAACATTTTTGGATTAATATCGAAGATATAATAGGCTTCGGCAACATGACCGCGGGTGGCTAACTTACTGCCGATTGGGTCGTCTTGTGCTTGGGTGAAGGGACTCCAGTATTTAGAACCATAGTTATATTCCAAGCCGAATTTACCGAAGGGGGCAGGGATTTGCATACCTACATAAATGCCATAACCGTCTTTGGTGTCGCTATCAACGGTTTCTTTTGGCACCATAATGATTTCAGTACCTGTGCTATTAAGTTCGGCTTCAAATACCGCATCGCTTAACATGCCGCCGAATAAACCGGCATTGCCGTTAGGTTCTGCACGAGTCCAGCCGAGTGAAGCAAACACTTTCATATCGTCATCGGATTCATAGGCATAACCTAGTCCACCTAAGTACATATCACCAATCACACCGCTTGGTTGCACGCGGGTGACGAAGTTAAAGTTGTCAAATTTTTGCATGTCTTGATACATGGTTGGGGCAAAGATACCCGCCAGTTGAGTTGGGAATGCCATGGTGCCTGTAAAGCCATCATTGACATCTTTAGCACCGAATAAGGTGAACTGTAAGAAATGGTTACCGTCATTAATCACGTCGATATTAAACCCGCCGAGGTGGGTGTCTTTAGTGATGATGTCACCAAACAATTCGCCATTACCGTACTGTGACTCAAAGCCTTGACCGTAGCAAAAACGTACAGTTTGCCCTTCAATACCTGTGATATCACCTAAGTTGTAACCTAAGGTAAGACCATCGAAGTTGAAATTGACTAAGTGGCCTGACGGTGTGCCGCCTCTGAGTTCATTTTCACGATAATGGCTTGGTGGGCCATAGGTTGAAGGACGACGCCCAATAGAGAGGTAAACGCCACTATCGTTAATATCTTTCCAGTTAAAATAGGCGCGCTCTACTTTTAACTCATCACCACTGGTGCTTCCGCTACTGGTGCCATCCATGGTGAATGAGTTCCACGAGTCGAATACTTTAACCCCAGCTGAGTCTCCCCAACTCTTAAACATGGTTAAGCGTCCGGCAAAGCTGACGTTGTCCCATACTTTGGCATCAATGTTTAGGCGTAACCGGGTAGTGTAAAATATGTCGTTATTAATATCTTGTTGGGTTTTTTGGCCTAACACCATTGGCATAATGCCTTGCAGCATACCGCTTTGAAACGCGCTGGCTAAATCAGGATTAGCCATCATCATTTGGCCCAATGGTGAGGTGGCACTATTTGGATCGCCAAATGCTCCTGACATGGCTTTCGCGCCAAAATCAGAAAAGTTAACGTTCATGGCAGGGTTCCATGTGACATTTTGATAATGTAATGAGTGTGCTTTGGTTCTAAAGTCACCAGTGATGGACACTCTGTCCAGTGCCGTATGGCGCTCAGTTTTATCAACCCGTGAGTTTAAGTCGTCAAGATCTTCGGTAATGGTGGCCAGTTGTTGTTTAAGATCGGCAATTTTTTGTGAATCGGTGTCTGCCGCTAAGCTAGCGCCGCTCATGAAAAGCGCATTAGCTACAAGTATTGATATCAGAGTTCTCATCATCTTTCTCTCCCCCTAAACTTGCCAAATGTATAAGCTGATGTGGCAAATTTTTGGTGTAAAAATCCCTGAGGCTAAGCCTCACTATTTTGTCAGTTTGGTTATTGGCTGATGTGTACGCTTAAGACGACAAGGCCCTAAGCTGTAATGACTTAGCCACAGGTTGCTGGTTGGTCTGAATCGGCTGCGTGGTCATATAAAAACTGTTGAATATCTTTCAAGTCTTTTTCTGATAGCGCCTCGAAAACAGCAGGTTTGGCTTTATGCATATCGCGGGTGAAAAAGCGATCCCACTGGCTCATGGTTTTGGTCATCGGGGTGAGCTCTTTGCCTTCACTATTGGCACTGTGGCAAGCTTTACATTCTTTTTTATAAAGATGTTTACCTTTTTTAGGGTTACCACCTTCTGCAGCCATTACTTGGCTACCAAGAGAAAATGCAATCGCGATTGCAATACCAACTTTAACGTAAATGTTCATCATTTTATCCTCTACAAAGCTTTTTATGGCTGGTGCCTTAGCAACATATATTTATTGTTTTGCTGTAAATAATGTTACCTAAAAGGGGCTAGTGTTAATTTGAAGTAGATCATATCCATGAGAAAAAACTAATTGAAAAAAAGTTAATTGATAAAAATCTAATGGAGTTGGTGTGATGCAGATCTATTGTCTAGAGGGTAATAGTTTGCTAGAGGATAAATTAACGTTTAGTGACAGGGATTCAGCCACATAAAATAATGTGCAGCCCTGTTTGTTGGAAGGTCATTTGATAAAGATAATCAGTGAGTGGCGTTAAATTAATGCGATTGTCGACTTTATTACTAATATTGTTGCGCTAATGCTACACAATATTAATGTCGCAGCCCGGGTTTTCTCTTTATCGACACGGCCAATTAATCGACCAGAGACAAGGTAGCCAGCAATGACTGAGGGGAGTAATAGCAGTGATAGCCATAAATGTTTTACTTCAACTAAGCCGACAACGGCTAAAATAGCCAATGCGATTAATGAGCTAAAGACAAAAAAGGCTGATAGCGCCGCCCTAAATTGACTGGCATCTTGACCGGCAAGTAAAATGGCCATTGGTGGGCCGCCGATCGCAGCGATATTGCCAAATATGCCCGAAAATACCCCAGCGATAAATAAACTGATGCGATTGATTGGTGCGGTAAAGCGAAAGACGCTTAGGATAACGGCAATAAACACGATTGCTGCAATCACCAAGCCTAGTATGGCTTGTGGTGCAAACAGTAATAACCCTGCACCTAAAAATCCTCCTGGAACACGTCCCAGTAAGGCATATTGTAATCCATTAAACTGCAGGTGGCCGCGCTCTCTAAACAAGGTCATTGCAGAGATTGCAAAACCCATGGCAATAATAGGAACAGGAACTAATTGAGGATTAACAATATACAGTAGTGGGCTTGCTACAACGGCTAACCCAAAGCCAATTAAGCTTTGGGTTAGCGCGCCAAAAAATACAATAATTGATGCCAGTATCAAAGTGGTTGGATCGATAAATGACATCATAATTTCTCTTTAAAATATTACTGCTTATAGCAATCCACATTGAAATTGGATCTATTTTAGGCGTACAGCAACTATGCCTTTAAAGACTGCCTCGAATACCACGCTAATCATTTTCGCTAAAAGAGCAAACTTCAATAAGGATTGGTATCAATGGGCAGTTTTAAAGTCGGTGAGGGATTCATTAACCTGTAGGTTATTCGAGCTCTTCCCATTCGATACCCATATCATCCATTAACTTTTTCGCTTCACTTGGAATGCTATCAGGCTGATCTTTTGATAAATCACCGTCATAAGGTAATGGTTGACCTGTGTACGCGTGCAAAAATGCTTCGCATAGCAGTTCACTGTTAGTTGCATGGCGCAGATTATTTATCTGGCGACGCGTCCGCTCATCTGTCAGTACTTTTAATACTTTTAAAGGGATAGAAACCGTAATTTTTTTTACTTGTTCATTTTTTTTGCCGTGTTCGGCATATGGGCTGATATATTCGCCATTCCATTCAGTCATTAACTTACCCTTAACGATAAATACGCTGCAGATTTTAAACCGTTACAATCTCTAGTCAAATTATTGCTACTATTTAATCCCGATGCAAATAGATTTCTCGATGTTTAGACGTCTAAACGTCTATTTTGGTTGACTCAGGGAGAACTCTTCGGTAAATTTGGACGTCTAGACATCTATTGTGTGTTTGTGACTTTTTAGGAATCAATTATGACTCAGTATCAAAGTGCCACTTTGGCCGTTCGCCAGGGTATAGAAACAGACACACAACATGGTGCTATTGTGCCGCCGATTTATTTATCGACCAATTATTCATTTGATGGCCATACTAATCCTCGCGAGTTTGACTACAGCCGTTCAGGTAATCCGACGCGTTGTATATTAGGTGAGGCGATTGCAAAACTTGAGCAAGGTGTAACTGGTGTGGTGACATGTACCGGCATGGCGGCCATTACCTTAGTGACCAGTTTGTTGGGCCCAGATGATTTATTGGTTGTGCCGCACGATTGTTATGGTGGCAGTTACCGTTTATTTACTAACCTGGCCAAAAAAGGTCAATTTAAGTTATTGGTTGTTGATCAAACTGATGCGCAAGCGCTGGGCAACGCGATAGCGCAAAATCCCAAAATGGTCTGGTTAGAAACGCCATCAAATCCATTACTGCGGGTAGTCGATATTAATGCGATCAGTATCGCTTGCCATGAGGTTGGCGCGTTAGTGACGGTTGATAACACTTTTTTGTCGCCAATATTACAACAACCTTTATTGTTGGGGGCCGATATCGTTATTCACTCAACCACCAAATACATTAATGGTCACAGTGATGTGGTCGGTGGCGCTGTGGTGGCTAAAGATGCTGAAGTGGGTGAATTATTACATTGGTGGTCAAACACCCTTGGATTAACCGGTTCTGCTTTTGATAGCTATTTAACCTTACGTGGCTTAAGAACGCTGGCAGTCCGCATTCGTGAGCATCAACGTAATGCGCAAAAAATTGTAGAATTACTCAATGCCAGTGATGTGGTTGCCAAGGTGTATTATCCAGGGCTAAAAGACCATCCGGGTCACGAAATTGCCGCAAAACAACAACAAGGTTTTGGCGCTATGTTAAGTTTTGAATTAACCGGTGGCGAAGCTGAAGTGGTGGCCTTTTTACAGGCATTATCTTTGTTTAGTATTGCTGAAAGTTTAGGCGGAGTGGAAAGTTTAGTTGCTGTTCCTGCCACCATGACTCACCGTGCAATGGACCCACAGGCAAGGCAGCAGGCTGGTATTAAAGACACTTTACTGAGATTATCTGTCGGTATTGAAGATGCAGATGACCTGCTCGCGGATATTCAAGCCGGTCTCGCCGCTGTTACTGCGATAAAATCAGCTTGAGTTGGCTTAATTCGAGTTTAAGTTTGCTGTGGTTCCGGCCAAATAAAGTAAAATAGAAAATATGCACTTGCCACACTGTTTATTTCAAATTAGAAGTATAGCTGTCGCAATAAAAGTCTTAGTTGTTTAAGGAGTTAGTAATGACGCGAAGTCATTTACATAAGTTTGGTGGTTCAAGTTTAGCGGATGCAGATTGCTATCGCCGTGTTGCCCATATTTTGCTTACACATGGTCAAAGTGATGATTTAGTTGTGGTATCGGCCGCCGGCAAAACGACTAACTTTTTATACAAATTACTCACTCTGCGTGACAGCGGTCAGTTATGGCAAGAAGAGCTTCAAGTGCTGATCAGTTATCAGCAGACATTAATTGAACAGTTATTATCAAATGAGCTGGCTCGTGACCTACGTGAGCGCCTGTCGACTGACAAATCGCAATTAGTCAGTTTATTGTCTTTAGAGCAGCGTAATGACTACCAATTAAACCAAGTGGTCAGTTTTGGTGAGCGTTGGTCTGCACGCCTTATGGCCGCATTGCTGAGAGAAATGGGTGTAACAGCCACTCATGTGGATGCGTGTTCTATTTTGGTTGCAGACGAAGGTGCTATTCCCAATATTTTAGTGGCGCAATCGCGTGAAAAAGTACAAGCCTTACTCGCTTTACATCCGCAAGAGCGTTTAGTTATTACAGGTTTTATTTGTGCTAATCGTCATGGTGATACGTTATTGTTGGGCCGTAATGGTTCAGATTTTAGTGCTACCTTAATTGCCAGTTTAGCCGACATTGAGCGTGTGACGATTTGGACTGATGTTGAAGGGGTATTTAACGCCGACCCGAATAAAATTAATGACGCTAAATTACTCAAGAGTATGTCACTAGCAGAAGCGGATCGCTTAGCTCGTCTAGGCTCGCCTGTGTTGCACTCACGTACCTTACAGCCATTGTTTAATACTCACGTAAGTTTAGCCGTGCGGTCCAGTTATGCTTCACACACTGACTTTACCTTAATTGCTCCACTGAGTTCATCAGCCAGTGCACCCGTTGTGACTAACTTAAATGAAGTGGTGTTGTTTAGTTTTAAAATGAACGCTGACATTGAGCCGTTACTGACTATTTTAGATAACGTTGGCATTACGCCTTTAGCTTATTGGTCGCTAGCACAGAATAAGATTGAACTTGCACTTACCCTAGAGTGCCAGAAACAAGTACAGGCCTTATTGACGCAATACAGCAGTGAGTTTGGTATTGACGAGTTAAGTGCCCAAACTGATTTAGGTTTAGTGGCCCTTGTCAGTGCTGATGCGCATCACTTTAGACGCAGTTTTGCCCGATTACTTAGCCGCGATGCTAAACCTGTTTATCAAGATTCACTGAGTTTAGTCACCTTAGTGCCGCAAGCTCAAGTGAGCTTATTGACTCAGAAAGTGCATCGTCGTTGCGCTGGGCCAAGAATGCGCATCGGAGTGTTATTGTTGGGCGTGGGTAATATAGGTGAGGCGTGGATTGATTTATTTAAACGCGCAAGCCCTGCATTGGATCATGAACTTGAGGCTACTGTTGAGTTAGTGGGTTTAGTCGGCTCGAAAAAAGCCTTAATCTCTAATGACGGAATTAATCTCGAGCAATGGCAACAAGATTATCAGCAGCACGGCATTGAATGGGATTATGACAAATTGTTTGATCAGTTGGCACTGTTATCATGCGATGAAATTGTCGCACTCGATATCAGTGCCAGTGCAGCGTTAACCTTACAATATCCAGAGTTATTTGCCCGCGGAATTCATGTGGTGAGCGCGAATAAATTAGCCGGCTCTGGGCCATTACCTTTTTATCGCGAATTAAAACTGCAACTCAGTAATCGTCGCTTGTTTTGGCGTTATAACGCGAGTTGTGGCGCCGGTTTACCAATACAACATGCATTAAATGATTTACGTAACAGTGGCGACACAATTGAGGCCGTTGGTGGCATATTTTCCGGCACCTTGTGTTGGTTGTTCGAAAATTATGACGGCAGTAAACCGTTTTCTGAATTAGTACTCCACGCTCGAAGTTTAGGTATTACAGAACCTGATCCGCGTGATGACTTGTCGGGCCGCGATATGCAACGTAAGTTGTTAATCTTGGCGCGCGAGATTGGTTTGGCGATAGAATTAGATGATATCAGTCTTAACTCGTTAGTGCCCAAAGCCTTAGCAGAGTTATCACTTGAAGACTTTTTATCACGCATCAGTGAATTAGATGATGGTTTGTTGCAGCAATATGTCGCCGCAACAGAGCAACATAAAGTACTGCGCTATGTGGCTTCGTTGGATAAAGTGGAAGGTAAGTTACAAGCTGAAGTGAGTTTGCAGTGGGTGGATAATCATCATCCTTATGCCAATTTAACCCCAGGCGATAATGTGTTTGTTATTCGCAGTACGTTTTATCAAGGTAACCCTTTGATTATCCGCGGACCAGGGGCCGGGCGTGAGGTGACTGCTGCAGCGGTGCAGTCCGATTTAGTGCATATCTGCAAAGACCTATTGCAAGAGTAGGTCAGTTAAGTTGTCATCCCGGTAACGCTTTGGAGCCGGGGTTTAGCTTTTTTGGCCTGCGGCCATCAACGTCATGCCGACACTTCACTATTTCGTCAGCCCGACACTTCACTATTTAGTCATTTTGATATTTCACTATTTCGTCATATATGGACCCACCCGTTTTGCAAGTGATTTCGAAGCGTTGATAAACAAATTCATTGCCTTCATATATCCGGCTTGTGAACCGGGTGTTTTATATACCCGCAGCCCTAATGCAATTAGCT
>NZ_JACJER010000070.1:0-14712 GCF_014164185.1 Shewanella sp. SG44-6
ATTATTAACTAGGGAGTATGATACAAATCAAATTGTTAACATATTGTTATCTTTTGGGTTCAGCTATACTCAGATTTTAAATGACTCATCATTAGAGTGCTCTATTGGGTCATGATGGAATGCGTATATGCAGCAGAATGTGTTTAAGGTTAAGTTGTGATGCCTAATGATTGACAGCTAAATCAATGATTGTCCTGGCCAAGAGTAAAATCCGAATCAACGATTAATTTTTTTAGTGTTTTACGATCGCATGTTTTGACATTTGCTGCCGATATAAAGTCGTATTACTGGAAAACTTTGGATTATAAAGGAAGAGCTCATGCAATCGACACTAAAAACACGTCTGCTTCTTAGCAGTCTTTTTGCAGTACTGATCACTATCGTGGTGTTGGTGAGCATATCTAGTTATGTTATTAGAAATAATGCATTAACCAACACCCAAGATGAAATAGACCAACTAGCAGTGACCTTTACTCAAGGAATTGGCGAATGGATGCAAGATAGAAAGCAGGCCATCACCAGCCTGAAACAAACCATTGAAGCTGACCCAACTGTTAATATCACGCCTTTTTTACTCCAAGCTCACAACGCTGTGGGCTTTGCATTAACTTATTTTGGTGACGAGCAAGGCAACATGTACCGTCAAGATCCTGCATTAAATACCGCAGGTTATGATCCAAGAGTAAGGCCTTGGTATATAGATGCGAAGGCCGCAGGCAGTATGATTATGACAGCGCCTTATATTAGTACTACTCTACAGAAGCAAGTTGTGACGATTGCTGCACCTGTGATGGCTAATGGCAAATTGTTTGGTGTTACCGCCGCTAACTTAACCATTGTTCAGTTAACCGATGCCGTCCAGAGCTTAGACGTTCCGGGTGATGGTTACGCTGTAATGGTTGACTATACCGGACTGATTATCAGCCATCCACATAGTCAATTGAATAATAAACAACTCAGTAGTGTCGATGAACAATTCACTAATAGTTGGTTAGCACAAAGGTCCAAAGCCAACAGTATTGAAGAGCGTGAGCTCGATGGTACAACTAAGCTTATGTATGTTGCGGCAATCCCTTCGACAGAGTGGGCATTAATTTTCGTAATGGATAAGCAACAAATTATGTCACCGGCTACCGTTCTCGCTTGGTGGATGTCTGCGATAGGGGCGACTTTACTTATTCTTTTCGGATTAATGCTTACCGTTATTTTTAAAATTCAATTTAAAGATCTTGAACGTGTTGCCCAAGCTCTAAACGATATTGCCGAAGGAGAAGGTGATTTAACCGTGCGTATTGAAACCGCCAACAGTCACGATGAAATAGGTCGCTTAGCGTCTGGTTTTAATCAATTTGCTGAACGTATTCACGGGATGATTTCTCGGATGCATAAAATTGCAGGCCAATTGGAATATCAAGCGACAGATAGCAGTGCATCAGCGGTTAAAAATAGCGATCGTATTGTCATTCAGCAAGATGAAGTGACTATGGTAGCCACAGCCGTAACTGAAATGGCCAGTGCTACCGAAGAGATTGCCAGCAATGCCGAACATACAGCACACATAGCACAAGATGCGGTAGAGCTTTCAACCCACGGTCAAAAACAGGTAATGCAAAGCCAAGCATCAATACGAAGTCTAGCCAAAGAAGTGAGTACAGCAGGGCAGATTATTGGTGACTTGAATGAACACTCACAGAAAATTAACAGTATTCTGTTAACCATTAGCGGGATCTCCGAGCAAACTAATTTATTGGCATTGAATGCTGCGATTGAAGCCGCTCGTGCGGGAGAACAAGGCCGAGGTTTTGCTGTAGTGGCTGATGAAGTTCGAGTGTTATCACAACGTACTCATTCATCGACTCAAGAAATTCAAGCTACAATTGAGACCCTACAAAAAACGGCGGAAAAAGCTGTTAAGTCAATGACACAAAGCCGTGAAATGGCTGAAACCAGCGTATCGGATGCTAATTCGGCTAGTGAGAGTTTATTGCAGATCACTAAAGCGATTAATGAGATTTCAGATATGGCGAGTCAAATTGCCACGGCAGCAGAAGAACAAACCTCAGTGACAAGTGAGATAAACCGTAATACGGAATCTATTCGCGAAGTATCGGAAAACTTGTCAATTGAAGCGAAAACCTCAATGACACAAGCACAGAAATTGGCTCATTTAGCTGCATCACTACAACAAGAGGTCAGTAGCTTTAAGTTGTAGTATTAAAGCAACCAATCACTTAATACTCAGTGTGTTCGAGTCGATCAGTAAAAGTGTCTTTAGATACTTTTACTGATGTTGTCTCTATTTTCATATGATGATTATTCAAAATCGGCTTTCGTTTCAAACACCATATCTTCGCCAGTCAGCGGATGAGTAAGCGCTAAATATTGGGCGTGTAAATGCAAACGGTTGGTGGCGATGCCGTATAAATCATCACCGACTATTGGCATATGCAAACCATCGTGATGGGCACAATGCATGCGTAATTGATGGGTTCGCCCGGTTTTAGGGTACAAATACACTAAAGTGCGCTGTCTTTGACGTTGATAAACTTGCCAATGCGTCTCGGCATGTTTGCCATGCTCATAACACACTAACTGCTTCGGACGATCGTCCAAGTCCACCCGCAATGGCAAACTAATATCGCCCTCATCTTGACTTGGTACACCCTCAATTAGCGCGATATAACGTTTAGTGACGCTGCGTTGAATAAACTGCTGTTGTAGAGCTTTGTTAGCTTCTTTGGTGAGTGCAATCACCATTAGGCCTGAGGTCGACATGTCTAAGCGATGAACAATCAGCGGCCCTGTCGCAGTGGGAAATAGCTGCTGCATACGACTAAACACCGAGTCGGTGATATTTTTACCCGGTACCGATAACAATTCAGCAGGCTTGTTAATAATCACCATCGCATCATCTTGATAAATAATATCAATGTGCTGATCTTTACCCGGATTAATCAACAGTGGATCGTCATCAACTTGCATGCCTTTTAGCATGTGAGTCAGAATAGGTCGGCATTTTCCGTGACAAGCCGGGTAGTAGTTTTTATGCTGTTTTATCTCAGATTTTGGCGATGATCCCCACCAAAACTCTGCCATCGCAATTGGAGTAAATTGATGTGTAAACGCGTATTGCAGTAACTTAGGTGCCGCACATTCGCCTGCGCCTGCTGGTGGTAAATGATTAGGTGCATCATTGAAAATATCGTTTAAATCTCGTGCTTCACCTAAGACATTTAAAAACTGATATTGAGCAAACAGCTTTTTTTGCAATCCATTTGAAAGTTGTTTGCGCTGACGTTTAAGCTGTTTGATTTGCAATTGAAGCGTATCTAATGCCACTTTAGTGGCTTCAACTTGAGTCTGCCACTGTTGCTTTAACGCATTTAGCTGATGCTTTTGCTGCACACTTTGACGGCTTAACTCGATAGACAATGTTCTATGGGTATCGTCACTGATGCTTGCTTGCGCTAATGCATCATCTGCTTGCTCACGTTGTAGCTTACGCAGCTTGCGGCCTTCAACTATTGCGTTACGTTGCTGCTCTAGTTCACTTTCCGCTTGGTGTTGTTGCGCAACTAACGTCGCGGTTAATGTTGCCAGCAATGGATTTGCTTCTTGCTGACTAATCGACAGATTAATGTGGTTAATCTGTTTATTTTCAGCGCTAAAGAAACTGTCTTGGGTCAGCATATCAAACACTGGTGGTACAAACGGCGGCAAGATATTGTTGTCGGCTAACTTACCCGAAAAAGCCGCTAAAAAACCAAGTTGCCCGTGTGCATTCTTAACCACTAATACACCAAACATTTTACCAATCACCATGCCGCGATCATTTTCGCTGTCTAAGCCAAAATTATGTCCCCAAGGATTCGCCTCAAGTAACTCCTGCTGCAACTGCTTTGCAGCCAGTAAACATATTGGATGAGGTTGATAATAAAACGGGAAGGTGAAAGAGTCAGGTAACCCTTGTTCAGCAAGCGTGTTATTGAAAGCCATTGCATCATTGAAAGGAATAAAACACGGGTCGTTAACAGACATCAAAAACACACTCACTACACCAAAGGGCCGTTATTTTACCTTGTTGTACTGTTTGGTGCATCTATAAGTGTTCGAGGTATATGGAATGGAATTATTTTAGCTGTAAAAGAGAGCACAAGGGAGTAACCATAAAAAACCGTTGCTAATAAATATTGGCATGTTAGCTTCGGATTTTGATTGTATTTGAATCGATTAATTAGTCAGCTAATTGATATTTACACTGATATTTAAATAAAAATGGGCGAAGTACAATCACGTCACCCATATAGTGGTTAATGCTTAGCGACGATTACTTTGCCACTCTGTGTAAGGCGCACATCTTGTTACCATCTGGATCGCGAAGGTAAGCAAGGTATAAATCAAATGCAGGGCCAGGTCGAATACCCGGCGCATCTTCACACGCGGTGCCACCATTGACTAAACCGGCCTCATGCCATGCATCTGCTAACGCTGGTGTTTCTGCAGTAAAACCAATTGTTGTGCCATTACCATGGCATGCTGGCTCACCGTTAATCGGTTTAGTGAGTATGAAAATCCCCGTCTTTGTCATGTATACACAACGACCTTTAGGATCAATTTGTCCTGGAGCATGGCCTAATGCACCTAAAATCGCATCATAGAATTTTTTTGATGTATCAATATCATTAACGCCGATCATAACGTGACTAAACATGGTAACTCTCCTTGTGCGAGTTCAATTGAACTCAATGGTTAATAAGCTATCGCATATCGACGCAATAGATTTATCTTTTTGATGTTAAATGCTTAAGTTGTTCAGTAATGCGATGGTGTGGGTCAGCAATGCTTTATCCCCAACCTTTCCATGACCGGGTACTACCATTTTCACCTGAGGGAATTGGGCTTGTACCTTGGCAACCGTTAATGGCCAAGCTTGCATGTCTGCTTCGGCTGTATAACCCAATACGCTTGAATTCAGCGATTTGATTAAACATCCGCCAAATAATATTTTTTGTGCGGGTAGCCATACCACAAGGTTATCTTCGGTATGTCCGGCACCAAGATCATATACTTCAACTAAATCCGTTTTCATTATGTATTGTGTGCCGCCAAAGGTGTTTTTAGCGATAGGTTTAGCATTTTTAGCTAAAATCTTCTGGGTTGTTTCAGATACTGTGGTCGCAATACCTTGGCTGTTAAGGTAACCGATACCGCCAGCACGATCTTGATGGGAATGAGTTGAAATACTGGCAACTGGGGTAAATCCTTGCTGGGCAATCCAGTCAAGAAGCTTTGCCGTATCGCTGTCGGTCCAAGGCGTATCGATAATATAGGCCTGTTTATCTTCAACCACAACAAGGCCGTTCGCTTCGACTAAGCCGAAATTGCTGACATTCATATAGGAGTGATGTAAATACACTCCATCAGCAAGTTTTGATACAGTCAGTTGGCCTTCAAGGCTAGGTTTTACGGTTTGGTTTGTTGTTTTTTCTGCTTCATGGCCATAACTGGGTAAGCAGAGCATTAATGCAACTACGCCCATGATGCGCCATGAGCGGTGAAAGGTAAGGTTAATCATAACTATGTCCATATATGCCATGGTAAATGGCGAGTAAAATAAAGATTAAGTAGATATGTTACACATTTTTTTTACCGATTTGAGTTTGATAAACAGAAAATAATTTAGCGACGTTTACTTTGGCTTTTAGCTTTGCCGCGAGTAAATACATACCTGCTAATTTACGATGAATAAAAATGGCATCAGTAGGTGGGGTATGCCATTCATCTTGTTGGGTGCTCATGGCTTTACCTGCCTGAGTGATACGTTTAGCTAAACTGCTTTGAGCAAAATCGTATTCACCATCAAAGCGCAGTGGTTCGCAAGCTTGGTAGAAAATATCAATAATTAGCTGTTTCTGTTGTGGGTCGATGGCGTCTTGAAAAAAGCCGATCTGTTGTGCTGCTTGTGTCATTTGTTGTTTATCATCAACAATCGCACCTTGCATCAGTTGCAGATAACCTTGCGATAATGTGTCGCTAATGGTGCGGGTGGCGCCAAAGTCAAATAGGACGATTTTTTGAGTGTCTGCTTGGTACTGAAAATTGGCAAAATTAGGATCTGACTGGAGCAATTTAAACTCAAATAGCTCTTTAAAGCACAATTCCATTAGTAACGTCGCGATTTGGTCGCGCACTGCTTGTGATGATTCGGTTAATGACTCAATCGCCACGCCTTCAACAAATTGCATACATAAAATGCTGTTGTTACTCAATTTTGGGTAAACTTTAGGCACGATGAAGTGAGGGTTATCGCCCAGTTGTTGCTGATAAAGTGCAACTTGCTCAGCTTCAAAGTGATAGTCCGCTTCGTTGTGCAACTGCACTTTTGCTTCAGCGAGTAAGGTATCGAGTTTTACGTTAGCGGGAATTAACCGCGAGACTTTTAATAAGCTGGCCACGTTGTCGATATCGCTGTCGATGCTGTCTCGAATACCTGGGTATTGAATTTTTATCGCCAGTTTTTCGCCGGTATCTAAATAGGCTAAATGTACTTGGCCGATCGATGCCGCAGCAAAAGGGCGTAATTCAAATTGGGCAAACGGTGCAATCCAATCGCTGCCCCAATGCTCAACTAATAACTGGGTTAATTGTTTGTGTGGCATGGCCTTAGCGTCAGAGCGCAGCTTAGCCAATATTTCTGCCAATTCAGGAGGCACTAAGTCTCCAGCATCCATTGACAACATTTGGCCCACTTTCATGGCCGCGCCGCGTAGTTGCGACAGTTTATCGGCCACATGGCCAATATTTTTGGGGGTCATCATCAGTTGCTGCATTGATGGCGACTTACCTTGGCTAAATTGTTTGGCGCCTTCAAGCAGCACGTTACCCGCTAAACGTGAAGCCAGCCCACCCATTTTTGATAATCGAGATAGACGGCTGGTTGGTACTTTGGCTTCATTATTTTTCATCAAAACTCACTCTTGTCGGGTGAACGGGGAAATCTATATGGTCATTGTACGCTTCAGTTAATTATTTCGTTCACTAATTCAGGTTGGTTTTAGGCACTGTTTGTTGCCTCAAGATTCTGATGATATTTATGCTATTCTACTGAAACAGAACTGATTGAACTAAGTGATTAAGGCAAGTGATTGAGCTTAGATTTAGTCGACAATAGTGGATTAATTATAATAAAAAGGACCCTCGTTTGAGTATTATTGACCAATATTTGAGCCAAGCGGAATCGCTGTTTCAATCAAAAAATTATTCGTCGGCCAGAATGTATGCTCGTAAAGTGGTTAAGCGCGATGATAAACACGTCGGAGCCTTAGCGATACTAGGTCATATTCATTTACAGCAACAACAATATGCACAAGCAGAGAGCTATTTTATCAGTGCGGCATCCATTAAACCGAATGTGGTATCAGTATTAATGGGGCTTCTGACAATAGCTGAAGTAAAACAAGACTTTTTCTTATCTAAAGCTTATTTAGAACAGTTAATTAATTTGTTACCACAGGACGCAAAATGCCGTTATAAACTGGGACTGGTCGCGACTAAAGTTGGCGATATGACCTTAGCGGAACAATGTTTTCAATGGTGTGTGGCAAATGATTTTGCTGAACCCGCTGTGCAGCTTAATTTGGGTCATATCTATAAAGCCAAAGGCGATACAGAAAAAGCAGCCAATTTTTATCAGCAATATATTCAATTAAGCCCAACGCAAGTGGGGGTCGGCTACTGGAGTTTGGCTGATTTAAAGCAGTATCGTTTCAGCACTGATGATTTGAGCTTATTACAAGGTTTTGTAACCGATGAGTCGTTAAGCAAACAAAATCAAGCGCTGGTGTATTTTGCTTTGTGTAAAGCCTACGAGCAAACACAGCAAATAGAAAAAGCGTGTGAGTCGATGTTATTAGCCAATCAAATCATGGCGCTTCACCGACCGTTTAAACAAACCCAGTTTGCCAGTATTGTGTTGTCGCTACTTGGGCATACACCATCGCCACATATTAATCGCTCGCCAGCGGCTAGCCAAACACCGATTTTTATCGTTGGTATGCCTCGTTCTGGTACCACTTTAGTCGAGCAAATTTTGGCGTGCCATAGCGATGTTGGCGCTACCGATGAGTTACCGTTTATGGAACGCTTTGCGCTGCAAATGGATATGTCGGGTGGTTATCAGGCTAGATTAAGTCAGCTTTCAGCTAGCCATATTGATCAATTCCGCCAACGTTATTTAGCCGAGGTGAATCATTACTTTAGCGATGCACCAACGTATGTAATCGATAAAAACCCAAATAACTTTTTACACATAGGGCTAATTAAAACCTTATTTCCTCAAGCAAAAATCATCAATGTGGTACGTAATACAGTCGACAATGGCTTGAGTGTATTTAAGCAGTTTTTCAGTTTTGGCCATGACTATTCGTATTCGTTTGCGGGTATTTCAAGTTACTGGCAACATTATTTAGACATCATGCAACATTGGGATAGGTTGTACCCTAATGAGATTTTACATGTTTGTTTTGAGCAATTAGTGCGTGAGCCAGAGTCACAAATTCAACGCATATTGGATTACTGTGAGTTAACGACTCAAGCGCAATGTTTTACCTTTTATGAGTCTGAGCGTGCGGTGTTAACGCCCAGCGCCAGCCAAGTTAGGCAGCCTATGAATCCTAAGGCAATTGGTCAGGCAGACAAGTATCAAGCTTTTATACCTGAGCAAATAGCCGAGTTGGATGCCATTACGAAAAAAGCCGCACAACAATTTTTTGGTTAATCTGAACTTGGGGTAAGGCATTGCCACAAGCTAAAACACCATCGTTTGGTTGATGCTATAGAAATGGCGCCTAAGGGCGCCATTTCTGTAACTTTTCAGACAAACCTAAGCAGATCTTCGTCTTATTAACTCATCTTACCGTGACATGCTTTATAGCGCTCGCCACTGCCGCAAGGGCAAGGGCTATTGCGTGATGGCGGTGCAATCATAGATTCAATCATCGGATCGCTGGATTTGGTTACCGCTGTTTTTGGCGCTGAATTAGCTCTTACTTGAGAGGTTTTTGGTGAAGCAATAGCTTGTTTACGCGTTGCCAATGGCTCACTAAGTTCAACATTCATACACGCCACGATAACCAATTGTTCGAACGCTTTAACCGCTGAACCAGAATGGGTCAGTTGCAGTGATTTAGCGCATTGTAGTGCTTTTATCATGGTTTGTTCACGTAGCGCATGATAATGCGGCCAACCGGCTTTAGTGCACTCATATTGCAGCCACAACATGCGCCAATCGGCAACATACTCAGCTATCAATAACGAAAATGCATTCACTTCTGCAAGCCTATTATCAGGATTGTGTTTGACCTCAGCTAACAACTCATTGGTTAAGTATTCAACCTCTGCCACAGGCATGATAATGGGGGCGTTAAATTGCTCTGTGATCAAGCTTGCTGCTAAGTCTGGGTTAAAACCGACGAATTGACTGTTTAATGCTGTTGATTGATCATCTGCGATTGAACGTGAGTGCTTAAATACCGTTCGCCAAAATTGACTTGACCCTGCCAAATCAACCACTAAATGAACGCGATATTGGTCGCTGTTGTTCTCTACTTTGTGAAGCTTCCACGAGTCGAAAATCCAACACTCACCGGCGCCCATATGCACTTGTTTATCATGACAAAAAAACTGCACTTGTTCGGTGGTGGTAATCGGAATATGCACTCGAACGCGTTTATACCAATGGTAGTTAATGTCTGAATGCAGTGGCACTTGTGCACCGGGTGCTAAGCGCATTAATCTCGAACGACTGAGTACCTCACCAAATGAAGCGAGTATTTGTTTGATGTAAGGGCTTTTTTCTAACGCCGCAGTGGGCTGCATTGGCCCTTTAAAGTCATTGTTAAACTCGCCATTGACCGAGATTAACGGAATGGCCGAATTACCCTGAAAACCTTCATGATGAGTGACCCAGTCTGATCCGGTAAATTGCTCGATTTCTTTGGTTAATTGACCGACATCAAAGCTGAAAGGTAATTGATAAAACTCATGAGGTAACTTCATTATTGGGCTCTCTGTAATGCGGCGCTTACCGTTATGATTTTCTACACAGGTATTTTTACCCGTTCTGCTGGCTATTTACAAATGCTGGCGCTTTTTGGCTAATGTAATTGACCATGACATTGCTTAAATCGTTTGCCCGAACCACAAGGGCAGGGACTGTTGCGAGACACATTTTGATCGTTTGGCTGAGCTAACCCTTGCTTTGTGGGTTCCGGAGCCTGTGCTACAGGCTTAGCAATGTCGTGTTGCTGCCATTGAGTGTCATATATTGGATGGCCGCGCTGGCGTAAATGATGATTGATTTTGTTCAGTGTTGTACAAGTACTTGACCAAATTTTGGCAATATCATGGTAATTTTCGAGCCACTTATCTGGTTTTGGGGTCGATATAGTGTAGCGAGAATGCGCTAATGGCTTGCTGCATAATTGCGCTAAGGCTGGGTCGAAATCTGTAGCGGTAAATTGACAGAGTTGCTTAACGGTTTTCGCAGGGTCTGCAATTAATTGATCGTAAGACACCATGCACCAGCGATTGCTGTCGATCTTTTGCAATGAATCCATAATCGCTTCATTAGCGGCTTGCCATTGAAATGCGGCAATGGACGCTAACGACTGGCGATTAAGCTGTTGCCATTTTTCTGGAAGCAGTAGCGACCAGTTATGTTTATCCCATCCCGGTAAATTAGGATAAGTGACAAACTTATTCGAGCGCCAAGCTTGCATAATACTGCTGATATTTTCTTTGGGTTCTCTGACGAGATAGATAAATAACGCATCAGGAAATAGCGCATTAAAAAAATCTACCCGCAAACTATTCTTGGGGGTTTTTTCTAAAAAACGAATACTCTTATCGCTATCACTTTCGAGCTTATTGCCCTGGCTATCTTGAAGTGCATCGCTAAAGCGTTGTAATAACAACTGTCGTAAATCATCATCAATATCCTGCTCACTTAAGGCATTAGAACTAAATTTACGGTAGGCAATATTCAACTTGGGGATAGTTTCTATCAGCGCATGGCTTTCACCACCAATAGTGAATATTGACTGGCTTTTTGATAACACCTCGAACAACAAAGTGCTGCCTGAGCGGGGCGCAGATAAAATAATGATGGGCCGATCAAATAGGTGCATAGCGGTATGATGTTATTGTTATAATTATTTTAACATCATACCCATACTGATAACTTATGGCTACTTTATCAATTTAAGTAATGCCTTAAAGCGTTCACCTTGGGCGACATGTTGAAGTTCAAACAGTAATGATTCAACATTGGTCAGTTGGGCGCCATCATTAAGCATCATTTGTACTCCAAGCACTTTGTTGTCTGTCCCCCTTGAAGAAACCGCATCGGCAACAAGGTGCACTTGATAGTCGTTGTCCAGTAAGTCTTTACAGGTTTGATAAACGCACACGTGGGTTTCAATACCCGCAAGGATAACCTTATTACGGTTTAATCTTTTGAGTTGTTGTTTTACTTCGTCACAATGCCAAGCACTAAAGTGCTCTTTAGCGATGGGGTTGCTTGTTTTTGTTAATAATTGTGCGATCTCTTCGCTGGTGGGACCTAATTTATCGGGTAATTGTTCTAACCAAATAATAGGAATATCAAATAGTTGTGCACCTTGAATTAATACTGCAAGTTTTTGGTGTAGTTGAGCTGATTGCTGCATAACTTGGGCTAGTTTGCCTTGTACGTCTACAATCATTAATACACTTTGTTCTGCTGTTATCATGGTCAGTTACTCGAATCGACTTAAGTGAACTTTCGAGTATTGGTTATTTTTCCGATGGTGAAAATAGGCATTTAGTCTATTATGCTTCATCTATTGTTCATGCTGGGTGTCAAGGATTGATATGAAAAAACGTATTGTTATTTGTGCCGATGGTACCTGGAATCGGCCAGAAAAGGATCTTGAAAAAGATCACGCCACTAATGTGCTTAAGCTTGCTAGGGCTATCAAACCCATTGCGGATGACGGTGTGCCACAGCAGGTGTTTTACGATTGGGGAATCGGCTCGTATTATGATTCTGTTATCGGCGGCGCAACTGGTCGTGGGCTGCATAAAAATATTATGGATGCTTATCGCTATATCGTACAAAACTACTCGCCTGGTGATGACATTTATCTATTCGGTTTTAGCCGTGGCGCTTATACCGTTCGCTGTTTATGTGGCCTGATTAATAATTGCGGTATTGTTACTCGCCCAGATGCAAAGCTTATTCAACAAGCGTTTGACCACTATAAAATGAAAACTCAACCTTTTTCCCCAGATGGTGAGCGCTCGGTGCAGTTTCGTCAGCAACATTCACATCCTTCACGTGAAGTGGCCTTTGTTGGCGTGTGGGATACTGTCGGTGCTATGGGGATCCCGCTGTCGTTTCTCGGTTTGTTTGAAGACAAAGATGAGTTTTATGATGCAAAATTAGGCCGTAATGTCAAAGTGGCTCGTCATGCACTTGCACTAGATGAACATCGCAGCGATTTTGAGCCAACCATTTGGGCCCCTCGAACCAGCATAGACATACAACAGGTTTGGTTTATCGGTGCCCATAGTAATATTGGTGGTAGTGTTGCACCTAATGACGACGGCAGTACCTTATCTGATATTGCGTTACAGTGGATGATAAGCCAAGCGCGAACGGCTAATTTGACGGTGGAGTTACATTTAGCCGATGCGTTATTGCCTAATCCAATGGCGGATATTCAAGATTCATATCGTAGTTTTTATCGAGTTAAAAAACGCTTTATACGAGCGCTAGACCCAGAGTTAGTGCCAATATTATTACATCAGTCGGTTAAAACACGCTGGTTGAATGACAGCAATTATCGGCCGAAAAATTTAGTCGATTACATCGATAAGCATGGTTGGCCCGATAAGCTGGTGCAATAAACGGTAAAAACATCATTCAATTGCTCGTGTTAATCATCACCATTAAAAACCATTTCGATTAAGGAAAGTATTTTGCTACGTGTATTGTTATTGCTCATCACAGTGATAGGACTATCGTCTGTATCACTTGTTTTACCCGCGGCAGCATCGACGGCCACAGATGATTTACAAGATAAGCCGCCGGCTAAACGGATTATTGCTTTATCGCCCCATGGGGTTGAAATGCTATTTGCTATTGGCGCTGGTGAGTCGATTGTGGCGACCACAGATTATGCTGATTTCCCTGAAGCGGCTAAAGATATCCCCAGTATTGGTGGCTATTATGGTATTCAAATCGAGCGAGTGATTGAGCTCAACCCTGATTTAATTGTGGTGTGGCAAAGTGGCAACAAAATGGAGGACATTAAACAGTTACGCGATTTAGGTTTTACCCTGTTTAATAGCGACCCTAAACACTTAGCCGACATCGCGACAGATCTTGAGCTGCTCGGCAAGTTAACCGGCCATAGCGCTAAAGCCAAACAAGTGGCAGATGATTATCGTCAGCAATTAGCTGATATTACCCTGCAAAATCAAACTAAGCCGGCCGTTAAAGTGTTCTATCAATTATGGTCAACGCCGCTGATGACAGTTGCTAAAGGCAGTTGGATCCAAAATCTGATTGAGGTCTGCCATGGTGATAATGTATTTTTTGACGCAGCAAGTGAATACCCACAAATTAGCATTGAAAATGTGTTACTAACCGACGCTGAAGTTATCTTACAAAGCCAGGATGAAGGCAATATTTTAGGTATCAATTGGTCTGACTGGCCTGAGCTACCCGCAGTAAAAAATCACCATATATATCAGTTTGATGCCGATTTACTTCATCGGGCTACCCCAAGGGCTATTTTAGGCATTAATGCAGTTTGCGGTGCGTTGGATAAAGTAAGAAAGTAAGACTTTATTCCGTCGCGGCGGCATAGTCGATTTCTTATCTCGTCATCTCGGTAATGATTGTGAGCCGGGATCCAGCTTTTTTGTTTGATTTACTGTTCTTTCTATGGCCTGCGGCTAATAAGGTCTTGTTGCTGTTTTAGTTGCATATTCTGCAATGACTAATGTAATGTTACTAAATTGTTGTTTATGCTGGTGTTAGTTCAGTGTAAATGGGGCATGGAAAAAGATCTAATAAAACTGGCATAGGACGATTTTTCTACGCTGCGTTATGTTTAAACACGAGTAAAACTTATCGATTTAAAAAGGATTAAGTAAATGGATTTTATTGATAAAATATTGGCTAGCGACAATTCTATGTTTATGGCGGCGTTAGTTATAGGAGGACTTATTCTTTGGTTTCTCCCAGCACTTCTTTCGTTAATCTTTAATAGAAAACATTTTAAATATATTTTGTTAGCTTGTATCCCAGCAGGTCTTTCTTTTATCGCTTGGGGTGGTGTTATGGTGTGGGCTACAACGGGTAAAGTCTTTGGTAAATATGCTAACAAAATCAAAGAAAAAACTTAAAAATAGTAAGCGCGTTAAGAATGGCTGAGTTAGTTTTTATGGCTTATGGTTACTAACGTCGTGGCGCTTCGCCCACACCAGACCAAGAGGAAATCAACGGCTATTCCCTCTTTACTCTTTATAAATGAATTAGCCCAGCCGCCCCGCAACATTTTCGCTATTTACTAAACAACAGCAGCGAAAAGGTCGCCATGGGGATTTATCCTGCTTTTAACTTCATTTGTAACCGTCTTCGGACTTATTCGAAAATGCTAACGC
>NZ_JACJER010000070.1:14812-26221 GCF_014164185.1 Shewanella sp. SG44-6
ACTTCATTTGTAACCGTCTTCGGACTTATTCGAAAATGCTAACGCTTCCGATAGGCCATCCCTGGCCAACGAAAGCTAGCCTGACGTCCTGTCAGGACTCACGCTATTTTCTTCAACGGCCTCAAGTTCAGAGTTGAATCACACCAATTACAAGTAAGGTATACAAATCATTTATGCCCCAAAGCAATTCAGCGTAGTTTCTTCTTGATTGTAAGTTACACAGATTTAGCATTACTTTTTCTTATACTTCAACTATACAGATTAAGAGTGATTATCGAGTGGTTCAATAGTTATCTATTGTAGTGATCTAATATTCTTGATTAGGATCTTCAGGTCATTTAAAAAATAAATGTCTAGGGAAGGTGCGAATAAGCGGGGAAATTCTTCTCGGCTGACTCAGTCATTTCATTTCTTCATGTTTGAGCCGATTTTTTCTCCCGTAAATGCCTTGAATCAGCCTATTTAGACCGTTTCTTCGCCATTTAAGGCGTTATCCCCAGTTTTTAGTGAGATCTCTCCCACTGACGTATCATTTGGTCCGCCCGAAACAGGTTGGCCAGCGTGAATAACATCGCCAGTTGGTTATCGTTTTTCAGCAACCCCTTGTATCTGGCTTTCACGAAGCCGAACTGTCGCTTGATGATGCGAAATGGGTGCTCCACCCTGGCCCGGATGCTGGCTTTCATGTATTCGATGTTGATGGCCGTTTTGTTCTTGCGTGGATGCTGTTTCAAGGTTCTTACCTTGCCGGGGCGCTCGGCGATCAGCCAGTCCACATCCACCTCGGCCAGCTCCTCGCGCTGTGGCGCCCCTTGGTAGCCGGCATCGGCTGAGACAAATTGCTCCTCTCCATGCAGCAGATTACCCAGCTGATTGAGGTCATGCTCGTTGGCCGCGGTGGTGACTAGGCTGTGGGTCAGGCCACTCTTGGCATCGACACCAATGTGGGCCTTCATGCCAAAGTGCCACTGATTGCCTTTCTTGGTCTGATGCATCTCCGGATCGCGTTGCTGCTCTTTGTTCTTGGTCGAGCTGGGTGCCTCAATGATGGTGGCATCGACCAAGGTGCCTTGAGTCATCATGACGCCTGCTTCGGCCAGCCAGCGATTGATGGTCTTGAACAATTGGCGGGCCAGTTGATGCTGCTCCAGCAGGTGGCGGAAATTCATGATGGTGGTGCGGTCCGGCAAGGCGCTATCCAGGGATAACCGGGCAAACAGACGCATGGAGGCGATTTCGTACAGAGCATCTTCCATCGCGCCATCGCTCAGGTTGTACCAATGCTGCATGCAGTGAATGCGTAGCATGGTTTCCAGCGGATAAGGTCGCCGGCCATTACCAGCCTTGGGGTAAAACGGCTCGATGACTTCCACCATGTTTTGCCATGGCAGAATCTGCTCCATGCGGGACAAGAAAATCTCTTTTCTGGTCTGACGGCGCTTACTGCTGAATTCACTGTCGGCGAAGGTAAGTTGATGACTCATGATGAACCCTGTTCCATGGCTCCAGATGACAAACATGATCTCATATCAGGGACTTGTTCGCACCTTCCCTAGCACATAACTTCGTTTACCTACATTATTTTAGCGCTGATTATTTTATACTGACGACTGTTCCATTCGCAGAACCGTCGTGGAAATTTATAAAAATGAAACAAAGAATTATAGTAAAAGCCAATATTTTCAAAGCACTGGGGCATCCAACGCGATTATGGATGGTTGAGCAACTTGCACAGGGTGAGAAATGTGTTTGTGAGTTTGTTGAAGGTGTCGATGTCGATTTTTCAACAATTTCTAAGCACTTATCCGTTTTGCGCCATGCTGGAATTGTGGATATGGAAAAACGAGGTAAGCAGATTTTTTATCGTCTCACCATGCCATGCTTAATGACATCGTTACATTGCATTGATGGTTTATTAGATCTACAAATTCAGAAGCAGATCGCATTAATTGAGTAGTTTCAGACCTATCATTTGGTTAAATGGCAAAATAACAAAGTAACCAAATAAGGATCAATCATGGAAATTAAAATTCTCGGTACGGGTTGCACCAAGTGTCAAAAATTGGCAGAGGCTACTAATGCCGCGGCGCAGGCACTTAATCTTGATTACCAGCTAACTAAAGTGACTGATATTGAAAAAATTATGGCCTACAACGTGATGTCGACACCGGCGTTGGTGGTCGACGAGCAAATAACGCTAACGGGACGGCTTGCCAGTGTCGATGAGATCATGACCTTGCTTAAAGCCCATACAGCGTAATGTATTAAGGAGTCGACATGAACGCTAAAAAAATTGTCCGCTACCTGCTGCTCACTATTGTTTGCGTAGGCTTAGGGTTGGTGGGGTATCAGCAATTTGGCACCATATCAGCTGCTAATACTAACAATGCTTATCTTGTGAGGTACTTTCTGTGAGAAAACCGTTGGTGTTAATAGTCGGAAGTACCTTTATTCTATTCATCGGGATAGTAATGTTTGTGCTTAATTCTTCATCAAAAATACAAGATGCTGACAATAAATTAACGGCAGAGATAATGGTTAAGTCAACGTCGAAAAACTCGCAACTCCCGCCTGCGGTTAGCCTTTTTAATGTCACTGAGCAAACATTTAGCCAGTATATTGTATTGACCGGAACGATTGAGCCAACAAAAGTGGCGAGTTTGGCCTCTCCGGCAGAAGGTCCGATTCTAAATCTTGTGGTGCGTGAAGGGGACACTGTCAATTTAGGACAAGAGATTTTACGCATTGGTCGAAATCATGCGGCGGACTCTCTTCAATCTTCTGCCGCAGAAGAAGTACGTAAACAAGTATTGAATTTAAGGCGTATTGACACCTTAGTTAAGCAACATACTTTACCTGAGGAACAACTAGACGAAGCAATATCATCATTAGAAAAGGCGAAGGCTGCATTGAGCCAAGCCAAACAAGCCCTTAATGATTACATCGTGACCGCGCCTTGGTCAGGGGTTATATCTAAGGTCTTGGTTTCAGATGGTCATTTCGTTATTCCCCGAAGTCCCATGGTTGAAATGTATGATCCTGATAGTTTGGTATTGCGTTTTAGCGTGGTAGAAGCCCAAGCATTAGTACTCAAGAAGGGGCATAAAATCAGGGCCACTTTTGATGGGCTTGCTGGGAAGGAATTTGAATTAGAGATTATTCGAGCTTATCCCGATTTAGATAGAAAGTTACGTACGCGTCTTTTTGAGGCGGCGCTGCCTGTAAATGAGTTTATTCCAGGTATGTTTGCGCGGATCAGTGCAATACAACAAAAACACGAAAATACCCTTGTCATACCGATTGATGCGCTTCAAGTGCAAGGAAATGACAAAAGTGTGTTTGTGGTGACTGATAATATCGCCACTCGACGATTAGTCGAAACTGGTCTAGAGCAGGATGATCAAATTGAAGTGTTATCGGGACTGAAAGCGGGCGAGAAGATCGTTCTAACTGGCATTGAACGGGTGAAAAATGGCTCTGCAGTAAGAGTATTGGAGCAACCCGCTAAAAACAATAGCGCGGGTGTTGTGAAATGATCATTAAAGCCGCTATTTCTCGTCGAATTTCAACGGCTGTATTGGCTTTCGGTTTAGCTATTTTTGGGGCGCTAAATCTGAATATGCTACCTGTCGATTTCTTACCTTCGGTTAAATATCCTCTGATAAAGCTATCGATTATTTGGCAGGGGGCGACACCTGAAGATATAGATCAAAATCTAGCCGATCCTATTGAGCGTGAACTGGCCTCCGTAGACGGCCTAGATTATCTTTCATCTAGCGCGATAGAGGGCTTATACCAACTGGATGTCAATTACCGTTACGGCGTTGATGTTGATGTTGCTTATCAAGATACATTAGCGGCATTTAATCGTTCAACCAAAAATCTTCCCGTTGATATTGAAGCACCTGTCATCATCAAAGCAGATCCGTCACAATTACCGATAGTACAAGCGGTGTTTGAATCAGAAAGTATGGATTTGACTCAGCTACGTACTTGGATTGACTCATGGTTAACTCAGCGACTTTTATCCGCCAGTGGTGTGGCAGCCATTGATGTGGCTGGAGGTCTTGAGCGTGAAATTCGTATTTTTGTGGATGATGAAAAGCTAGAAGCCCATGGATTAGACCTTACCACGTTAGAGCGAGTTCTTTCAGCAGAGAACTTACAACGAGTAGGCGGGAGAGTGACAGGCAAATACCGTGAGAATATTGTGAGGGTAATGGGTGAGTTTAGCCAATTAGCCGTTATTCAAGATCTCGTATTAAGCCGTGATAGTAGCGGTAGTATTGTTCGCATTAGGGATGTGGCTGAGGTTAAAGATAGCCACGAAGACATTCGTATGCTGACCCGCTTAAATGGTCATCCGGCGGTTAAAGTTAACGTGATTAAACAAGCCGACGCTAATACTGTCACAACGGTAGATAATGTTGAGGACCGTTTAGCGGATTTAGCGCCATCTTTTCCTAAGGATATCAAATTCACTTTAGTTGAAAACCAAGCCGATTATATCAATGATTCTATCCGTGGTGTTCGTAACACGGCCTTAGAGGCTATGGCGCTGGTTGTGCTGGTATTATTCGTATTTTTAGGTAACTCAAGGCAAGTGTTAATTATTGCGATAGCCTTGCCATTTGCATTATTGGTTAATTTCTTTTTAATGCACCTCGCAGGCTTTTCACTCAATATTTTTTCCCTTGGTGGTCTTGTCGTTGCGATTGGTGTGCTACCCGACACATCAATTATTGTGGTTGAAAATATTTCCCGGCTGCGTAGTTTACATGATAAGGCTAACCCACAATCCATCTCCGAGGAGGCAACACTGGAAGTGGGTGGGGCGATTATGGCAGCGACAGTGACCTTTATAGCGCTGTTTGTTCCGTTTTTACTCGTGCCAGGGCTAATCACCTTACTATTTAAAGAGTTAGTCCTAGTTATTCTTGGTTTGATGATCATCGCGGGTCTTGCCGCTATCACACTGACTCCCATGCTAGGTGGCGTGTTATTAAAAGCCAATCAACGCGAATTTGCCTTCAGTGAGAAAATTAACCATGGCTTACGCTGGGCTTATGGCGCCTTGTTGCATAGCGCATTGCAGTTTAGGTTAACCACTATATTTATATTTATTGGTGTTGCAATCGGTGGTGTGTTGCTGTTTAAGTCCGCAGGGTCTGAATTTTTTCCTGCCGTTGATGATGGTCGTATAGTCGTTAAAATTCGAATGCCTGCGGGGGCGAATTTAGCTCGCATGGATGCCATAGCACAGCAAGTTGAAGCATTAGTGATCGGCGATCAGCGAGTTCGCAGTGTTTTTGCGCTTTCAGGTGGTGCGGTCAGGGGACTGTATACCAATAAAATTGGCAATGAAGGTGAAGTCGATATTGAACTTGTCCCCTCCAGTGAGCGCAAAATCACTACTACGGAATACATCAAAGAATTGCGTCCTAAGGTGGCTAAGTTGCTAGCTCCGGGGGCGATATTAGCGGTCAATCAGGCAAAGATGCGGGGTATTCGCTCTGTGGGACAGGCCGAAATTGAAGTTGAAATTAATGGCTCAGAAGTTGATACACTTTTTGATGTGGCGAATAAATTGGCGGCAAAATTAGCCGAAAGGCCCGAATTAACCAATGTCTATGTCTCACTTGATTCCTCGAAGCCTGAATGGCAAGTTGATATTGACAGGACTCTGGCCGCCGAACATGGCTTATCTACTAAGGAAATTGCCCACGTTCTTAACGGCTACATTAATGGAAGTGTACCGACACGTTATCGAGAGGCGAGTGAGTTGTATGATATCCGAATCATTATGCCTGAGTCACAGTTACGGTCGCGCTCTGATGTTGAAAATATTTCTATAGCCACGCCTTCTGGTCATTATGTGCGCCTTAAAGACGTAGCTAAAGTAACCGCAGCAACTGGTCCTGTTGAAATAATTAGAAAAAACCAGATAAAACAAGTGATTGTACGTTGTGATCCGTCAGCAACGGATCTTAACTCAGCAAAAGAGTTGGTCACTAATATTCTTACAGAGACAACTTGGCCTACGGGATACACTTATTCGATAGGCGGTAAGGCATTGCAAATGACGCAAATGCAAACGACAGTGCAAAGTATTCTGGGCTATGCAGTATTTTTTTCCTTTATTGTCTTAGCGGTACAATTTAATAGTATTCGCCTTCCTTTGGTGATCTTATTTGCCGCACCTTTTTGCCTTACCGGTATTGGATATGGGCTCTTCTTAGCAGGTCAACCGTTTGGAGCTACCGTGATCATTGCGGCTATGATAGTGCTAGCGGCCAATGTTATTGATGGTGTGTTACTGATCCAAACCGCTGAGCGTCAAAAACAACAGGGTATGACCTTGTTGAAAGCGACATTTGATGCAGGTTTGAGCCGCCTTCGGCCTCGATTGATGACGGTATTACCCGCAGTATTGGGATTTATGCCGTTAGCATTAGCATTTGAAGAAGGAGGTGAGCTATTGCGCCCCATGGCAGCTGCTGCCATCGGAGGCTTGTTATTGAACGTTTTTGTCGCACTATTTCTAGTGCCTGTTTTGTATACTTTTATGGCATCTACGCCAGAACCAACATCCATAGATGTTGCTTAAGTTTTAGTATGGTTATGAATGTGTTCATTAGGTAAAAAATGCCTGTAAAGCTGATAGTTTTGCAGGCATTTTCGATTCTAGAGCCATTTAAAGCGCAATCTATACACGGAACGTTATTGAGCGACTCTTTGTCCATTAGCATCAATCACTACTTCACCGTCTTCCTTGGTAAAAGCGCCCTGTTGGGGATTAGGTAAAATATCCAACACCTGTTCCGAGGGGCGGCACAGGCGAGTGCCCAATGGCGTAACGACTATGGGACGATTGATTAGGATGGGGTACTCAAGCATAAAATCGATTAATTCACTGTCGCTAAACTTATCTTCACTTAAGCCTAATGCTGCAAAGGGCTCGACATTTTGCCGCAGTAAACTGCGCACCGAAATCCCCATCTCCGCAATCAGTTGCAGCAGAGTTTGTCGGCTCGGTGGCGTCTCAAGGTAGAGGATAATGGTTGGTTCAACCCCTGTATTGCGGATAAGGCCTAAAGTGTTACGCGAGGTGCCACAGGCCGGATTATGGTAAATCCTAATGCTGCTGTGTGTTTCAACGCTTTGTTTTTCAAGATGGTTGTCTGTGATATTTGCCATAACATGTCTCTGATAACTTCTCTCTGATAACTTTTCTCTGATAGCTTCTCTCTGATAAATAATCGCTTATACATTTATCCATAGGCACTAAATGGATGATTAAGTGCCTATGGTCATAGATCAGAAGGAGAGGCGCAGCGCCAGTGCCGCTAGGGTGACAAACAGCACAGGTACTGTCATCACTATGCCGACGCGGAAATAGTAACCCCAAGTTATATTGATATTTTTCTGCGCCAGCACATGCAGCCATAGCAGGGTTGCTAAACTGCCGATAGGGGTGACTTTGGGGCCTAAATCGCTGCCTATCACGTTAGCGTAGATCATGGCTTCTTTAATCACGCCGGTTGCATTGCTACCGTCTATCGACAGGGCGCCGACTAACACGGTTGGCATGTTGTTCATGATGGAAGATAAAAAGGCGACTAAAAAACCTGTGCCCATAGTGGCAACCCAAAGTCCTTGTGCTGCCAAGCTGTCCAACACGTGAGATAGATAATCCGTTAAGCCTGCGTTACGCAGACCATAAACCACCAGATACATACCCAGTGAAAAGATCACTATCTGCCATGGTGCGCCGCGCAGTACCTTAGTGGTATCTATCCCATGGCCTTTCTTGGCGACCACAAACAGAATAAGCGCGCCCACGGCAGCAACTAAACTCACGGGCACGCCGAGGGGTTCTAGGCCAAAAAAGCCGACTAAGAGGAAGACTAAAACTCCCCAACCGGTTTTAAAGGTGTTGAGGTCGCGAATTGCGGCCTTAGGCTCGCGCAGTTTTTCTAGGTCGTAGGTGGCTGGAATATCTTTGCGGAAAAACACATGCAGCATCACTAATGTGGCGCTAATCGCGGCAATATCGACGGGCACCATTACAGCGGCATATTCGTTAAAGCCTATCTTGAAAAAGTCCGCGGAAACGATATTCACTAGGTTAGAGACGATTAACGGCAAACTTGCGGTATCGGCAATAAAACCTGCGGCCATCACAAAGGCTAAGGTGGCTCCGGCGCTAAAGCCCAGCGCCAGTAACATCGCAATCACGATTGGGGTGAGGATCAGCGCCGCGCCATCATTGGCGAATAAGGCTGCAACGGTAGCACCGAGTAACACTATGTAAGTAAAGAGTAAACGGCCACGACCTTTACCCCAGCGGGCCACATGCAGCGCGGCCCATTCGAAAAATCCTGACTCATCCAATAATAAACTGATGATGATCACGGCGATAAAGGTGGCGGTCGCATTCCAGACGATATTCCACACCACGGGAATATCCCCTAACTGCACTACGCCTAATAGCAAGGCCAATACGGCGCCCAAGGTGGCACTCCAACCTATGCCTAAACCCTTAGGTTGCCAAATCACTAACACTATGGTGAGAACAAAAATCGCCCCTGCCAACCACATAAAACCTCCTAAAAGGGCAGCTATTGCCTGCCCATAACCATAAAATAATGCCCATTGAGGCACATTAACGCTATTTTGCCAATTGGCTTAATCGTTCAATACCAATGGGTTCTTCTTCCTGCAGTGGGATTAATGCCAATCTAGAGGCTAAACCCCGTTGTACTTTGTCGATTTGTGCCACTTCATGGCGAGCGCGCACTTTTAATAGTGGCGAGGTTGTTCTCGCAACGGCGAGGCTGTTATTGATAAGCCATGCCCAAGGCTCGATCCCTGCACGGCGCAAATCCTCTTGTAAATTAGCGGCTTCGAGCACGGGTGTGGTTTCGGGTAGGGTGACTAATAACACCTTAGTGCGCTCTTTGTCCTGTAACTGCATCATAGGGGTTGAATAGTGAGTCGTTTCTCCCATACGTTTGGCGACTTCACGGTGGTAGGCGCCCGTGGCATCGAGTAGCAATAGGGTATGCCCAGTGGGTGCGGTATCCATGACGACAAAGCGTTTACCCGCCTCGCGGATAATCCGCGAAAATGCTTGAAATACAGCGATTTCTTCGGTGCAAGGTGAGCGTAAATCCTCTTCTAGCAAGGCCTTACCTTGGGCATCTAATTCTTTGCCTTTGGTGGCTAACACTTGTTCACGGTAGCGAGTGGTGACTTCAACAGGATCGATTCTGCTGACTTGCAAATTCGCTAATTGACCATGAAGTGTGTGTTCTAAATGCGCAGCGGGATCTGAAGTCGTCAGATGCACATCTAAACCGAGCTCCGCCAATCTCACCGCAATTGCGGCCGCTAAGGTGGTTTTACCAACACCGCCTTTGCCCATCAACATGATAAGGCCATGGTCTTGTTTAGCGATTTCACCGATGAGGTTATCCAGTGTTGGCACTTGGGGATGGCTACCTTGATCAGATTGCTCATGCTCATTAATGTTAAGTAAGTCATTGGGTTGCGCTGGCAGCAAGAGTTGGCGTAATGGTGTAACACCCACCATGTTCATGGATTGCAACGGCAAGCTTTCATGGGGTAATGCCGCGAGAATGGGGGATAAATTGGCGAGTACAGCTTGTTCTCGTCGGTAGATCGCATTGGCAAGGGGATCATCAAGTGCCGCGTTTTGGGGTAATACGCCGTTAATCACTAGATATTGATTTTTAAGGCCCACTTGACGTAATTCTTGGTGAGTGCGCTCCACTTCAATCAGAGTGGATTGCTGTGGGCGCGCAACTAAGATCAAGCGTGTCTTATCGGGATCGGCTAGTGCTGTTAAGGCCTGCGCGTAACGCTCCGCCTGTTTTTCGAGGCCCGCTAATGGGCCAAGACAGGATGCTCCCTCGGGGTTCGCCTCGATAAAACTGCTCCAAGCGCCGGGGAGTTGGAGCAAGCGGATGGTATGTCCCGTTGGCGCGGTATCAAAAATAATATGATCGAAATCTTGCTGTAATGAATCATCGGTCAATAAGCCAGTAAATTCATCGAAGGCGGCAATTTCAGTAGTACAGGCACCGGAGAGTTGCTCTTCAATACTGCGAACCACATCAGGCGGTAAGATCCCTTTGACGGGATCGACAATCCGGGCACGGTATTGTGCTGCGGCGGCTTGGGGATCAATTTCCAGAGCAGTGAGTCCAGCAACGCTATCAATAGGGGTAAGTTGATTACCTATAGTTTGCCCAAAAACCTGGCCCACATTGGAGGCTGGGTCGGTACTGACCAACAACACCCGTTTTCCTTTGTCGGCTAAGTTGATTGCTGTGGCGCAAGATAGCGAAGTCTTACCAACACCGCCTTTACCGGTAAAAAAGAGAAATGCGGGCAGATTTTTAATAAATTTCATGCTGTTATCCTTAGTTCGTTTAATAAATTTCATGCTGTTATCCTTAGTTCGTTGATTAGCAGCAAGCGCTCTTGCCACTGCAACAAGACGTCGCTTCTGTGGCTGGTGCTTCGAGAGTGATTTTGGCCCAACGGGCCAGTTCCTGCCGAGTCGGATAACGGCCAGCTAAAAGCATCTCGCCATTCAGTAGAATCACGGGTAAGGACTCAGCACCTGAGGTGTCTAAAAAGCGTTTGACCAGAGCATTTTCAACAAATGCCATAGGCTGTTGGGATAAGTTGAATCGCTCGACGGTAATGCCTTGCTGTTTCAGCCATTGGCAATCCGCGGCAAAGGTAACGAGTGTTTGATCAACGTCAGCACCACATACGCCAGTACTGCAACATAAAGCAGGATCGAATATCGAAAAATGAGTCATGGCTGTTCCTCGTAAAAAAATTTTGATTTGAATAGGAGGCGATAAACGCCTTAAAAAGTCACTTAGATTGTATATATGAAATTCCATATGTACTATACGCTTAAAAAAATCAGAGTCAAATACCTTGAGAGAATTCGTGATTGAAATATATAAAAATTATATTAATCATAGGAATATGTTGGGGTTGCTTAATTGATTTTATGTTGATCTTGTTCACGGATTTTGTTTTTTTTCGGCAGGGCTTCACAATTGTAAATTTTAGTAAAGGGATAATGTGTATTTATTGATCTAAATCGCAAACATATACCTCAAAAGATATATATTAAATTCCATGCCCTTATCAGGAGTGTGGAAAATGAAGAAAGAGAATCAAGTCAACTTGGGACGGCGCCAGCTGCTCAAGTCAACTGCGGCGGGAACGGTATTAACAGGTATTGGTGGAACCTTATCTTTTACACCTATTGTCGAGGGGATTGCTGCTGAATTACCCGCGTCTCTACGTAGAACGGGCGTGGGTGAATGGCTAGCCACGACTTGCCAAGGTTGTACCTCA
>NZ_JACJER010000071.1:0-25709 GCF_014164185.1 Shewanella sp. SG44-6
CCGCAGTGACTTCACCCACTACGCTTGGAAATCCTAATCGGTCACTAAGCTCACCTAACAATCTGCCCACAACAAGAATGAGAAAAAGTGACATTACAAAGCTGTTTATTGCCATTTATCCTCCTTCAGGTTAGGCAATATGTTATTGATTTATCTGAACCCAATAAAGTTGATGTTGATCAATTTTAGTTGCGATACTTAAGCACAAACTTACGCTATTAGCTAAGCTAAAGATAGTTACTAGCTCACGTTTACTGAGTTTCTAATCGCAGAATATAAGGCAATGCTTGATAAGTATAATTTTAATGTTTACATACACTTGTTACAGTAGAAATGTAGAAAAGATCTGAAATAAGGAGGTTTATATGAACAAAATGTTTGTTATCGCACAAATGGAACAAGCGCATATTGATGCAGTCGCGATAGGATTATCATTAGCCAAGCAGATGAACAAGCAGGCTGAAGTTTTTGCTTATACTTACGCCTATTTAAGTGGCACAGACAGTGATCAACCACGACTTGCTGGAGTGGTGCAAAAGCAGTTAATGCAACAACAAGAAGCGCAACTTCAGCAGCACTTAGATTCGCTTGATGCCGAAGATGTGCCGTTACATGTGATATGGAGTAAGTATCTTTTTGAACATGCTTGTCATCACTCTGCTCGCCATAGCTTTGATCTTATGGTTAAAGCTGTCCATCATTCTGATCATTATCTGCCTACTGATTGGCAGTTAATTCGCCATACCAAAATCCCACTATTACTCCTTACAAACAACCCACTTAATACCGGTAACACCACGCTAATTTCAATCGATTTAGGTACTAAAAATCCGACTAAGCAACGGCTTAATGACGCCGTTATTGCTAATGGCCTGCAGCTTGCTAAAGCGACTGGAACACAGTTGCATGTGGCTTATGTGTTACGAATTCCGCAAATTGTTCGCGACATGGATTTGCTCGACATTAATGCTTTAGTTAAAAAAGCGTATGCAGAACATCAGCAAAAAATTGCTGACATAGGAGTTGACGCTGATTGTATGCATATTATCTCAGGTGAGCCTGAACTGTGTCTGTTTGAACTGGCATGTCGGTTAAAAAGCCAATATTTTGTGATTGGTGCGCGGCAACGGCAAGGATTACTAGGGCGCATTATTGGTAATACAGCGGAATCTATTTTGAGCCGGATGCGCAGTAATGTGTTGGTGATCCCAGCAGAAGATTAAATCGACAATATCACGACTCATAGCGTCGCCATTTAAGCCTATTTCATCGTTGAAAAATGCTCATTTAAACCATAAAACTGCGCATTTTTTCCTTGAACTCAGCATAAATGGCTTAGCCTGTGCATTACATTTTGATATTCACATCTCAAAGTAGAAAAGGGGCTGAGTCGCTACAGTAGTCATATTAGATAAAAGTATAAAAAAGCCCGCATCATTAAGTTAAATTGGCGGGCTTGGTTGATCTTAACTGTTTAATAGAGATTAAAAGGTCATTTCCGGTACGTGGTCTGGTACCACTAACTTACCTGCTGTTTTAGCAACAATTTCATCAACCGTCACACCGGGCGCGCGTTCAAGTAAATGAAACGCACCATCTTTAATTTCGATAAAGGCTAAATCTGTCATCACCCGTTTAATACAGCCATAGCCCGTTAATGGTAACTCGCAGGTTGATAATAGTTTCGAGTTGCCGTATTTGTCCGCATGCATCATGGTGACAATAATATTGTCGGCGCCCGCGACTAAATCCATGGCGCCGCCCATACCTTTAATCAGTTTGCCTGGGATCATCCATGAGGCGATAGAGCCGTTAACATCCACTTCAAATGCGCCCAGTACCGTGAGGTCGACATGGCCGCCACGGATCATGGCAAAGCTTTCTGCTGATGAAAAGAATGACGCGCCTGCAACCGCGGTTACCGTTTGCTTGCCAGCGTTGATAAGATCGGCATCGATGTTGTCTTCGGTAGGAAATTCGCCCATACCCAGTAAACCATTTTCAGATTGCAACATTACTTGTATGCCGTGTGGGATATAGTTAGCGACTAGGGTAGGGATACCGATACCTAGGTTAACATAAAAGCCATCTTGTAATTCTTTTGCTACGCGCTGGGCGAGTTGTTCTCTGGTCAGTGCCATGGTGTTGTCTCCCTTATTTCGCAGCTTTGACGGTACGTTGCTCGATACGTTTTTCAAAGCTAGCTTTGATCACGCGATCGACATAAATACCCGGTGTATGAATATGGTCTGGATCGAGTTCACCAGGTGCAACAATTTCTTCGGCTTCAACTACGGTAATTTTACCTGCGGTGGCCATCATCGGATTAAAGTTTGCTGCGGTTTTGCGAAACACTAAGTTACCCATAGTGTCCGCTTTCCACGCGCGAATTAAAGCAAAGTCAGCGGTCAACGATTCTTCTAATACGTAGTGACGCCCTTTGATTTCACGGGTTTCTTTACCGTCGGCAATCGGCGTGCCGTAACCTGTGGCGGTAAAGAATGCCGGAATACCTGCACCGCCGGCACGGATTTTTTCAGCCAGTGTGCCTTGCGGGGTTAAGATAACGTTGAGCTCGCCGGATAACATTTGCTGTTCAAAGGTGGCGTTTTCTCCTACGTAAGAGGCAATCATGGTTGAAATTTGGTGCTGTTTCAGTAACAGTCCTAAGCCAAAGTTATCAACCCCAGCATTATTTGAAATGGCGGTTAAGCCTTTAACATCCATAGTCACCATATGATTAATTAGGCCTTCAGGAATGCCACACAATCCAAAGCCGCCGACCATAATGGTCATATCATCTTTCAGTCCTGCTAGCGCTTCTTCATAGCTGTGGACGACTTTATTGAAACCTGCCATCTTGTTGTCCTTATCGTTATATTTATATCAGTGGTTAGCGCTATACCGTGCTAACCATGTTGAGTATATGTGATTATGTTCTGATTGCATTTGCTACTTTGGACCCATTGCTGCGCCCCAATGCGCGGCTAATGGTATCGCCTGCGAGTGCAAGCTTGTTCAGATCTATGCCGGTATCTATGCCCATGCCATGGAGCATGTAGACCAGGTCTTCTGTCGCTAAGTTACCCGATGCGCCCTTTGCGTAAGGGCAGCCACCAAGACCCGCAACTGATGCGTCAAATACGCTAACACCGGTTTCAAGGCAGGCAAGAATATTGGCCAGAGCTTGGCCATAAGTGTCATGAAAGTGCAGAGCTAATTTATCCACTGGCACGACATTCGCAACGGCTTCAACCATTTTTCGAGCATCATTTGGTGTGCCAACACCTATGGTGTCGCCAAGGGATATTTCGTAGCAACCCATCTGGTAAAGGATTTCAGATACTCTAGCGACTTCGCTGACGTTAATATTGCCTTCGTACGGGCAACCGAGTACACAAGATACATAACCACGTACGGCGATATTATGTTTTTTTGCTTCCTCGATTAACGGCATAAAGCGAGCAATTGACTCATCAATTGAGCAGTTAATATTTTTTTGACTAAAGCTTTCAGACGCTGCACCAAAAATAGCCACTTCATCTGCGCCAGCAGCCAGAGCCAGTTCAAAGCCTTTTAAATTGGGCGTCAAGGCACTGTAAACCACGCCAGGGTGACGATTAATTTGACCTCTAAGTTGATGAAACACGGCATCGGAATCGGCCATTTGTGGCACCCACTTAGGTGACACAAAGCTGCCTGCTTCTATTCGCTTAACACCTGCATCGGCCAGTTGTTCAATCAGTGTCAGTTTGTCTGCCGTTGTTACCGGCACTTCATTTTGCAAACCGTCACGGGCACCGACTTCAAAAATACTGACTTTAGTGGGTAACATTTACGCTTCCTCGACGCTGGTTTCAGTCACTAATGGCTCAACATTTAATAGTTGAGCGCCATCGCTGACAAGTTGACCGCTTTGGAAATAAAACTCACTGACTACACCATCAAACGGTGCTTCAATGGTGTATTCCATTTTCATCGCTTCCATCACCAGTAAACCTTGACCCGCTTTAACTTCATCACCTACTTCCACTAAATGCGTCACTACGGTGCCATTCATGGGGGCTTTGAGCTTATCTGCATGGTTAACCACTTCGCCGGCGACTTGAGCCAATATCGCTTTAAAATGGTAACTGCCAGACGGCAAGAATAAAGTGAAATCATCGCCTTGATGGCTGACTGGAATTTTACTTTTATGACCGTTAATTTCGGCTAATAGTAAATCGGCTTTGAGTTCACCGGCTAACGTTAGCACTTGGTCGTGTAAACACAGTTGATACTGTTCGCCAATGGCGGTGAGTAATAAATCATGTTGCTGAACATCGGCTGCGGTATCAGTTAATAGCGATACGTGATGCACGCTAGAGCTGTTTAATCTAAAGCCGCTGACTAAACCCCATGGTGAATAAGGATCGGCACTGTTGATTGCCAGTGCTTTAGCCGCTTGCTTACGTGACAGTACTTGAAAAAGCCCTGCTAGCGCTAAAGCTGTATCGGCTTCAACGGCCGCATCACCAATTAAGGTGTCGCCATAGCGTTCAATAAAGTCAGTACAGAAATCTGCAGCAGCAAACGCTGGGTGTTCGGCAATGTTAGCTAAAAATTCGATATTATGTTTAAGGCCACTAATTTGGTATGACTCTAGCGCATGCACTAAGCGTTGTAATGCGCGAGGGCGCGACTCATCCCACACAATCAATTTAGCAATCATTGGGTCATAAAAGTTACTGATAATATCGTTTTCACGAATGCCAGAATCAATACGCACGTGACGATTTTGCTCTGGTTCACGTAAAAAGTTGAGCTTGCCACTGGCTGGTAAAAATTCGTTTTGCGGATCTTCAGCGTATATCCGCACTTCAAATGAATGACCATGAATGCGCACTTCATCTTGGCTCAGTGGCAATTCACCACCACTGGCGACCAAAAGCTGCCATTTAACCAAATCTTGGCCAGTGACCATTTCAGTTACTGGGTGTTCAACTTGGAGGCGAGTATTCATTTCCATGAAATAAAAGCTGTTGTCGGTATCCAGTAGAAACTCAACGGTACCAGCGCCGACATAATCAATGGCTTTGGCGGCTGCAACGGCAGCGTTACCCATCTGCGCACGTAACTCATCAGATAAACCTGGAGCAGGCGCTTCTTCAACCACTTTTTGATGGCGACGCTGAATAGAGCAATCACGATCTGACAAATAAATGGCATGGCCGTGGCTGTCAGCAAACACTTGCACTTCAACATGGCGCGGCTGACGTAAGTAGCGTTCCATCAAGAGTTTGTCATTGCCAAAAGACGAGATGGCTTCACGGCGCGCTGATTTAACGGCTTCTAGGATTTCACCGTCGTTTTCTACGATACGCATCCCTTTACCGCCGCCGCCATAAGCCGCTTTAATCAGTAACGGGAAGCCGATAGCTTTGGCCTGAGCAATTAATGTGGCATCAGTTTGATCGTCGCCGTGATAACCCGGTACGAGCGGCACATTGGCTTTAGACATGATGTTTTTGGCAGCACTTTTACTGCCCATGGCATCAATAGCGTCGCTACCTGGGCCAACAAAAGCGATGCCATTTTGTTCACATTTACGTGCAAACTCAGCATTTTCAGACAGAAAACCATATCCAGGATGAATGGCTTGTGCACCTGACTTTTTGGCTATCTCAATAATTAAATCGGCTTTTAAATACGAGTCAGCAGGAGCACTGCCGCCCAAATAAAACGACTCGTCTGCCATGGCAACATGACGGGCGTCTTTGTCAGCATCAGAATATAAAGCAATGGTGCGTACGCCCATGGTTTGTGCCGTTTTAATAATACGACATGCAATTTCACCACGGTTTGCTATCAGTAATTTGGTAAACATTATTGGGCTCCTTGTGGATCAGATTTGACGGTTTGCCATGCGGGGGCTCTTTTTTCAAAAAAGGCATTAAGGCCTTCTTGTCCTTCATCTGATACACGAATTCGAGCAATTTGCTCGCTGGTATAATTGAGCGTGGCGTCATCAATAACGCCATCTTCTAAACGCGATACTAAGGTTTTTACCCAAGCCATGCCCTGAGGGCTATTGGCATTAAATGCCGTGATAAAGGGCGCTGCGGCAGCATCTAGGTCATCGTTAATCTGGTGGATAACTTGATGGCTTAAGGCTACATCGGCACTAAAGCGCTCTGCCGTTAGCATAAAGCGACGCGATTGACGATTACCCATGGCGCGCACCACATAAGGACTGATCACTGCGGGGATAAGACCGAGCTTAACTTCGCTTAAACAGAAGCTGGCACCTGTTGTTGCAATGGCAATGTCGCAGCAACAAATTAATCCTAATGCACCGCCAAAGGCAGCACCTTGAACCAGAGCGATAGTGGGTTTTGGGAATTTGTCGAGTACATGCATTAATTTGGCAAGCTCGTGAGCGTCAGCAAGGTTTTGGCCAACGTCCATTTTTGCTTGTTTACGCATCCAATTAAGGTCGGCGCCGGCACTGAAGTTTTTGCCATTGGCACGTAAGATCAGCATGTTGCATTGGCTGTCATTAGCAAAGTTTTTGATGGCATTGATCATTTCGCTGATCATCACCTCATCAAAGGCATTATGCACTTCAGCCCGGTTTAAGATCAGTTGGGCAACACCTTGTGATATGTCACATTCAATGTGTTTATATTGGGTCGTTAACATTGTTACTTACTCCTAGTTAGTTGAATTAGCCGCATCAATTACATGCGGAACACCCCAAAACGGGTATCTTCAATAGGAGCATTTAACGCCGCCGATAAGGCTAAGCCGACTACGTCACGGGTTTGCGCCGGATCAATAATGCCATCATCCCAAAGACGGGCACTGGCATGATACGGGTGGCCTTCTTTTTCGTATTGTTCAACTATCGGTTTACGAAATGCTTGTTCATCTTCAGTAGACCATTCAATCCCTTTACGGGCTAAACCATCGCGGCGCACTGTTGCTAACACGCCAGCAGCTTGTTCGCCGCCCATCACTGAAATCCGCGCGTTAGGCCACATCCACATCATGGTTGGTTCAAATGCGCGACCACACATGCCGTAGTTACCGGCGCCATAACTGCCACCGATAATTACAGTAAATTTAGGTACATTGGCACAAGATACTGCGGTGACCATTTTGGCGCCGTGTTTGGCAATGCCTTCGTGTTCGTACTTTTTACCGACCATAAAGCCGGTGATATTTTGTAAGAATAATAATGGGATTTTGCGTTGGCAACACAGTTCGATAAAGTGAGCGCCTTTTTGCGCCGACTCAGAAAATAAAATACCGTTATTGGCTACAATCCCGACCGGATAACCATGAATGCGTGCAAAACCACACACTAAGGTTGCACCGTAATTGGCTTTAAATTCGTCAAAGTCAGAATCATCAACGATACGGGCAATCACTTCTTTAACGTCGAACGGCTTTTTAAGGTCAGTGCCGACAATGCCGTACAATTCGTGGATATCAAATTGTGGTGGTTTAACTGGACTTAATAGGCTTTTGATTTCTTTTTGATGATTCAAGCGCAATACAGCACGGCGAGCAAGTTCAAGTGCGTGATCATCATTTTGCGCCAGATGATCGGCTACACCGGATATTTTAGTGTGCACTTCTGCACCGCCGAGCTCTTCTGCACTGACTTCTTCACCTGTTGCCGCTTTCACCAGTGGCGGACCCGCTAAAAAGATGGTGCCTTGATCTTTAACAATAATAGATTCATCAGCCATCGCAGGCACATACGCGCCGCCCGCGGTACATAAGCCCATTACCACAGCAATTTGAGGGATGCCCTTGGCCGACATTTGTGCTTGGTTATAGAAAATTCGGCCGAAATGATCGCGGTCTGGAAAGACTTCATCTTGGCGGGGTAAATTCGCGCCGCCAGAATCGACTAGGTAGATACACGGTAAATGGCAACGGCTAGCAATATCTTGAGCACGTAAGTGTTTCTTCACTGTGATCGGATAGTAGGTGCCGCCTTTTACGGTGGCATCGTTGGCGATGATCATGCATTCAACCCCACTCACGCGACCAATACCAGCAATCACACCTGCAGCAGGCACTTCTTCGTCATACACTTCATAAGCGGCAAATTGCGATAACTCTAAGAAGGGAGAACCTGGGTCAAGCAGCTTTTCGACACGCTGGCGAGGCAATAATTTACCGCGCGACAAATGACGTTCAAGGGCGACCGGGCCACCACCTTGTGCGATTTTTGCTAGTTTTTGTTGAAGATCATTGACTAATAACGCCATGCTGTCTGACTTGGCTTTAAATTCGTCACTGCGAGGATTGATGCGGCTGCTCAGTTGCGTCATTTCTATGTCCTTAATGAAGCAAAAATAGGGGCTTGATAAGGGCGACAAGATACGCTTGATATGTCGCCCTACTGGGGCAAGTGTTACTTACTTTGACTCGTTAAATAATTCGCGGCCAATTAACATGCGGCGAATTTCTGAGGTACCTGCACCAATTTCGTAAAGTTTGGCATCACGCAATAAACGGCCAGTGGCATACTCGTTGACATAACCATTGCCGCCGAGAAGCTGAATTGCGTCTAGGGCCATTTTAGTGGCAAGTTCTGCACTGTATAAAATAGCGCCAGCGGCATCTTTACGCGTGGTTTCACCGCGGTCACATGACTTGGCGACGCTGTAAACATAAGCGCGGGCGGCATTCATACCCGTGTACATGTCGGCTAACTTGCCTTGCACTAGTTGGAATTCACCGATCGATTTGCCAAATTGTTCACGTTCATGAATGTATGGCACCACTATGTCCATACAAGCCGACATAATGCCTAGTGGACCGCCAGCTAATACAACGCGCTCGTAGTCTAGGCCGCTCATAAGTACTTTTACGCCATTATTGAGGCCGCCTAAGATGTTTTCTTCAGGCACTTCACAGTCTTCAAACACCAATTCACAGGTGTTTGAACCGCGCATACCTAACTTGTCGAGTTTTTGGGCTTGGCTAAACCCTTTTGATCCACGTTCAACGATAAACGCGGTAATGCCATGTGCGCCTTTATTTAAATCGGTTTTAGCATAAATCACATAGGTGTGAGCATCTGGACCATTAGTGATCCACATTTTGTTGCCGTTCAAGATGTAACGATCGCCTTCTTTACGAGCATGCAGTTTCATTGATACTACATCGGAACCGGCATTGGGTTCACTCATGGCTAAGGCACCAATGTGTTCGCCACTGACCAGTTTTGGTAAATATTTGGCTTTTTGAGCCTCATTACCATTACGGTTGATTTGGTTAACACACAAGTTTGAATGGGCACCATAACTAAGACCAATAGAGGCAGATGCTCGGGAAATTTCTTCCATTGCCACCACATGGGCAAGATAACCCATGTTGGCGCCGCCATATTGCTCATCAACGGTGACGCCAAGTAAGCCCATATCACCTAATACTGGCCATAATTGGTTAGGAAAGGCGTTGTCGATATCGACTTGGGCGGCCATTGGGGCAATCTCGTTAGCGGCAAAACCACGAACAGCGTCACGTAACATGTCTACATCTTCACCTAAACCGAAGTTTAAGCTGGTATATAAGTCGCTCATTTGTTTGTGTCCTGTTGAATTTTATTATGTGCTGCCAACGCTTTTTATGGGCGTTTTTGGCAGTTTTGTGTCAGTTTTGGCTTAATTGAGTAAGCCTTTTACAATTATTAGCTGTTATAAATTGATTACTTTATTTTTCTCGTCGCATTGTCAGTCAGTGCCGCTTTACATTGTTGCTCGGCAGAATTGAGCTCCATTAGCACCACTTTAATGTCATCCATTTGCTGTTGCAGAGCCGATTTTTTCTCATTGACTAAGTCAAGCATGGTGTTGAGTTGGGTTGAGCTGCTTTTATCGGCATCATAAAGTTCAAACAGACGGCGTGTTTCTGCTAATGAAAAGCCAAGGCGCTTGCCGCGTAAAATGAGTTTTAAACGCACGCGATCTTTGAGGCTGTATATGCGAGTTTGTCCGCGACGCTTAGGTTTGATCAATCCTTGGTCTTCGTAAAAACGAATACTGCGGGTGGTGATATCAAATTCTTTTGATAAGTCACTGATTGAATATGTTGATTGAGTGCTAGTGGTTGTGCTCATCATGTCACCAAAAGTGTTTCTTTTGATGCAAGATATATGAAGTTTACGTAAAGGTAAAGTTTGAGAGGTGGTTATTGGCTGCGTGCTTGTTAATTTTGCTTGCCACTAGAATGTTATTATACCTTAACTGTTTGTTATATTTTGCAATTTATTACCATGGTTTTTTTACTGTTATCGATTAAATACTTAGTTGAATGCTAAGGTTTTTTTGTTGGTTTTAGTGCTTCTTATCCCTTTGTCTAATAGGGGTATTTGATGAATTCTGTTCATAATCACTGCAATACAAGCTGATTAACGGAGAGCAATATGGCTGATTTAGGACTATCAATGCATGCACAATCGATAGCCGAGCCCGAAGTGTTTTGGCAACAAGCTGCACAGGCCATTAGTTGGGACCAAGTGCCAAAAACCGTCTTAGATGACAGTAACAAGCCTTTTTATCGATGGTTTGCCGATGGCAAAATGAATACCTGTTTTAATGCATTAGACCGCCATGTCATTGCTGGTAGAGGTGATCAAACGGCTATTCATTATATTAGCCCTGTAACCCATCACGAATATTCAGTGAGTTATCAATCAGTGTTGGCGCAGGTGAAACGGCTCGCTGGACTGATGATATCGTTAGGAGTTACCAAGGGCGATAGAGTCGTTATTTATATGCCGATGGTACCCGAAACGGCTTACGCCATGTTGGCGTGTGCAAGGATTGGCGCAATTCACTCAGTGGTGTTTGGTGGTTTTGCGGCCAATGAGCTTTCTACACGAATCAATGATGCTAAACCGAAATTAATTCTCTCAGCTTCATGTGGTATTGAACCTTCTGGTGTAGTGCCATACAAACCTCTGCTAGACGACGCATTATCCCAAGCGACTCATCAAGTCGATCATTGTATTATTCTCAATCGCACCGAATACCAAGCTGAGCTAACTTCACCTCGAGACCTTGATTGGTACAATGCCCTAGTCGATGCGCCTGATGCTGAATGTGTATCGTTGGATGCAACCGATCCTTTATATGTGCTTTATACATCAGGTACTACAGGTCAGCCTAAAGGTGTGGTGCGTGATAACGGCGGTCATGCAGTTGCTTTAGCATGGTCGATGAAACATATTTATGACATTGGTATTGGCGATGTGTTTTGGGCGGCATCAGATGTTGGCTGGGTGGTAGGGCACTCGTACATCGTTTACGGGCCATTATTAGTAGGTGCGACAACCATAATGTACGAAGGGAAACCGATAGGCACCCCTGATGCTGGCGCTTTTTGGCGGATAATTGAACAGAAGCAAGTTCGCAGCTTTTTTACTGCGCCAACGGCCATTCGTGCTATTAAACGGGAAGATCCTCAAGGCGACTTTATCAAGCAATTTGATTTAAGCTGCCTTAAGCAAATGTACTTGGCCGGTGAGCGCTGTGATCCAGATACCCTAAATTGGAGTCAGCAGCATTTAGGTAAGCCAGTGGTTGATCATTGGTGGCAAACAGAAACCGGTTGGCCTGTGGCAGCTAATTTGATGGGCACAGATCCAATTGAAATTAAAGCTGGTTCTCCTGCGCGCGCGGTACCTGGGTATCAAGTGGAAATCCTTGATGCTATGGGACAACAAGTGGCGCCCAATGAAAGTGGTAACGTGGTGATAAAGCAACCGTTACCTCCAGGCACACTAACGACTTTGTGGCAAAACGATAAACGTTATATCGACAGTTACTTGTCTATGTATCCAGGGTATTACTTGACTGGTGATGCAGGATATATCGATGAAGATGGCTACTTATATATTATGAGCCGCATTGACGACATTATTAATGTCGCCGGACATCGTTTATCCACAGGCCGATTTGAAGAAGTCTTATGCCAGCACGATGCAGTTGCTGAGGCAGCGGTAATTGGTGTGCAAGATAAACTAAAAGGCCAAGTGCCGCTTGGATTAGTTGTACTTAAAAATGGCGTTACTATGTCTGATGAGGCTCTTTATAAAGAGTTACTGGCACTAGTGCGTCATGAAATTGGCCCAGTAGCTTCCTTTAGGCTTGTGAGTGCAGTACAAAAACTGCCAAAAACCCGTTCTGGGAAAATATTACGAGCCACCATGCGTAAAATTGCTGATAACAATGAATATACTGTTCCAGCAACCATTGAAGACCCGATGACGCTAGATATTATTCGCACAGCATTAACTAAGATGGGTTACGCGGATGCACTGGCTAAAGAATTAACTGTTTAGTGTGTAATCCCATGCCAATTAAAGTTAACCAATGACATTGTGTTGATGAAAGGTAACCTAAAAAAGCGAGCATAATTAGCTCGCTTTTTTATTTGCAGATAAATACTCGTGATAGTTTTGAAATCCAGTATTGCGATTATTATCTGCTATTACAGTAAACGCCAATTTAATATTAAGCTCACGCCAGCTTTGGGGCGATTTATCGATTAGGTGGTGAAAGCTGGACTATGTGTCATGCAGAGGGGCAAACGCAAAGTGTAGACGTTATGTATCAATAAAAATAAGAGATAATGGGTCACTAAATTATCGCTTTATGTATGACATAACATAAGGTTTAACAGGTTGAAACTGCGAAGTTTCAACCTGTTATTTTGTCAATATCCTGTCTTGAAACAGGTTTATACTTTTAAGGTGAGACAGAATAGGTCGATTGCCATCTTTATAAGCTTAAAAATGTTGATATTTAATAAATTTTTGTTGATGGCTTAGTACTAGATTGAGAGGCATGTTTTTTATTAAGTTATTGTCTTTAATAATGAATAGCTACTTTAAATTTTATTAATATGTAGTATCCTGCTTTATTAGTACAGACGACAGCCATTTTGTGACTGTAATTTAGTTACAAGAATCGTTATAATTGCCACCCAAATGGATTCGCACTACGCGATTAATCTCTGTGACCTGTGGAAACATACACTATGAATAACCACACCCAACAATCTCACGTCGGCGTTATCGGCCTCGGTGTGATGGGCAAGAATCTCGCATTAAACATTGCTGACAATGGCTACCATGTCGCTGTTTTCGATTTAGATACTCCAAAAGTCAATGCTGCTGTGGCTCAAGAACAAAGTGAGCGCAAAGCAAATACCGCCCCCCGCATGTCCCCATGTAACAATCTTACAGAAATGCTGGCCAAATTAGTTGAACCTCGAGTGATCGTGTTATCTGTGCCTGCAGGCGCACCAGTTGATGGTGTGTGTAAATCGTTAATTGAAGCAGGTATTGAAGCTAACGACATTGTTATTGATACAGGCAATAGCTTGTGGACCGATACCGTTGATCGTGAAGCTCACTATAAAGGCCAGTTTATTTTCTTTAGCTCGGCGGTTTCTGGTGGTGAAGTGGGTGCACGTTTTGGACCATCGTTAATGCCAAGTGGTGACGAAAAAGCTTGGCATTATGTTGAGCCTATTTGGAAAGCTATTGCGGCTAAAGTTGATCCAGCAACAGGTTTACCGATTGAGCGTTTTGAGCCTGGTAATCCGGTCACTGAAGGTGAGCCGTGTACGACCTATATTGGTCCTGCGGGTTCTGGTCATTACGTTAAAATGGTTCATAACGGTATTGAATATGCAGATATGCAGCTTATTTGCGAAGCATATCAATTACTCAGTGACGGTTTAGGCCTATCTGCCAATGAAATCAGTACCATATTCAATGGTTGGAATAAAGGTATTCTTAACAGCTACCTTATGGGCATTAGTGCTGAAGTCTTGCAACAAGCCGATCCGTTAACGGGCAAACCTTTAGTTGAAATGATTTTGGATAAAGCGGGCCAAAAAGGTACTGGTTTATGGACGGCAGTGAGCAGCTTACAAATTGGTTGCCCGGCGCCTACCATTGCTGAAGCTGTTTATGCGCGTGCTGTGAGCACCCAGAAAAACTTGCGCATGCAGTTAAGCTCTAAGCTTGCTGGCCCAGCACCAATCAGCTTTAGTGAAGCTGACAAAGCTGAATTTATTGCTAATCTTGAAGATGCTTTATATTGCGCTAAAGTGTGCTGTTATGCTCAAGGCTTTCAACTGATGGCGATGGCAGCAAAAGAGCAAAGCTGGAGTTTAGATTTTGCTGAAATCGCAAAAATTTGGCGTGCAGGTTGCATTATTCGTGCGACTTTCTTGCAATCAATTACTCAGGCTTATCAAGAAGATGCAAATCTTGCAAACTTATTGATGGCTGATATCTTTAGCCAAACATTGTCGCAAAAACACCTTAACTGGCGTAAAACAGTTGCTGCATCAGTTATGCAAGGTATTCCTGCTCCCTGTATTAGTTCGGCTATTGCCTATTACGACAGTTATCGCTGTGAAATGCTACCCGCTAACTTGTTACAAGGTCAGCGTGACTTTTTTGGTTCGCATACTTTCGAGCGTACGGATAAGCTAGCAGGTGAGAAATATCATTTAGATTGGAGCGCTAAAGAGCGTACTTTATCAAAAGTATAATGGCTCTTAAGCTTAAAAAGGCGCCTCATTGTAAATGAGGCGCCTTTTTATTTTTTAATAAATAGATTTATCGCAGTGAGTGAAAGAACAGAGTTAACTAAGCGAAAAATACAGGCCAACACTGAACAGTACACTGAAAATCATCGTTAATTTTGCTGTTTGCCCAAGTATTGGGTTTAATGCTTCACCGCTGTTGTTGTGAAATTCGCGGCTGAGATTACGCGCAATAATTAACGATGCTCCCGATAATAATACGGGTAAACCTTCGAGGGCTCCGAGTAAAAATCCGGCAATAATGATACCAAAGGGTAAGTAGACAAAGCTTTGATATAGCACTTTAGCTTGCGCTTCACCAATCCTCACAGCAAGCGTGTTTTTACCGGCTTTAGTGTCAGTTGAAATATCTCTAGTATTATTGACCAGCATGATAGCCGCATTAAAAAAGCCAATGGCGCAACCGAGTAACCACGCGGTCATGGTGGTGGTTCCTGCTTGTAAATAGTAACTGCCAACAACGGCTACCAAACCGAAAAATACAAATGCAGCTATTTCACCTAATCCATGTGATGCCAGTGGGTAGGGGCCTCCGCTATAACATAACGCGCCTAAAATAGAGGCCACTGCGAGAATCGCAATAGGCCAGCCACCGTGCACTATCAATAACGAACCGACTAGTAATGATGTGATTAGGCAGCTAATCATGGCATTTCGAACTGATGAGGGGGCTAGAATACCACTTTGGGTGACTCTAATAGGACCGATACGTTCTTCTGTGTCTATACCATTTTTAAAGTCAAAGTAGTCGTTCGCGAGGTTAACTGAAATTTGTAATAATACCGCACATAACATTGATGTGAAGGCAATAAGTAAGCTAAATTGTTCGAGTCCAATGGCCAGCATGTTGCCAATTAATAATGGACCAATTGCCGCTGGTAGCGTACGAGGTCGGATAGCCATAAACCATGATTGCATTGAGCTAGGTTGCATAATATTGTGAGACGCAGTGTTGATTAGTCATGTCTAATAGCATATCAAATATTCATTTAGACTGCAGATATGAATATTTGCGTTGCATCACTATTTTACGATTTGTCATTAGATAACTGAAATTCACTATTATCATCGAATAAGCTAGAAAACATCAGCTTAACTGAGGTAACCTTAACGTTAATCCATGTTATAGAGAAGGTGTTATGAGTCAGGTATTAAACGATTTACTGTCATTATTGTCACTTGAGAAGATTGAGCTAGGTTTGTTTCGTGGTCAGAGCCAAGATTTAGGCTTTGGGCATGTGTTTGGTGGCCAAGTGATGGGACAAGCGTTAAGTGCTGCAAAACAAACGGTGAGCGAAGACCGTCATGTACATTCATTACATTCATATTTCTTACGTGCCGGTGATGAAAAGTTACCGATAATTTATGATGTTGAAAATATGCGTGATGGTGGTAGTTTTAGTGCGCGCAGAGTAAAGGCTATTCAGAAAGGGCGACCGATTTTTTACATGACCTGTTCATTCCAAAGTGTTGAACAAGGCTTTGAGCATCAAGATGTGATGCCGGATGTCCCAGGACCTGAAGGTTTATTAAATCAGCAAGAACTTGCAATGACAATGCGTGATAAAGTAACTGCGCAAATGCTCGAAAAGTTTATGGCTGATTCTCCGATTGAAATGCGCTTAGTTAATCCTTTACATCCCATTACACCAAATGCGACAGAGCCTAAACGCTATGTATGGTTACGTGCCAATGGACAAATACCTTCGGATCATAGTATTCAAGAATATTTACTGGCTTACGCATCGGATTTTAACTTTCTAGCCACAGCTACTCAGCCACACGGGGTGTCTTTTTTAACGCCAGGTATGCGCATGGCCACTATTGATCATGCTATGTGGTTTCATCGTCCATTTAATATGAGCGAATGGCTACTTTATTGTATTGATAGTCCTAATGCTGGCGGTGGACGTGGGTTTGTTAAAGGACAGTTTTTCGATCAGCAAGGACGTCTTGTGGCTTCTGCCACACAAGAAGGTTTACTCAGAATGACCAAGTAGGATGCTAAAGATGATTTTATTTAACAAAGGGATTCAATTCGCGCTAGTGGTTTTGATTGCCATGATGCTCAATGGTTGTGTGACAGTAGAGCCTGAAAAACCGGTAATCGTGAACGGTTATGCCGGATATGCCGAAAAGATTGCTTTGCCACAGGGGTGTAAGATCAACATTGCCTTGATTGATTTTAATACTCCAGGCGCGATTATTTCTCAAAAAAACTTTGATATTGCCAGAGCGCCTGTTCCATTTAAATTTACTTTGCCTGCCAACCTCATTAACAGTGGAGTCGATTATGGTGTGGTGGCAATGATCACCTATCAAGGCAATGCAATTTTTCAAACTTATGATAAGTTTCGTGTGATCAATAACGGTCAATTTACCACTCAAGTGTTAATGAAACGCGTTAAATAGCCACTTCGTAATCTCGCTCACAAACTGTTATCCCCGCCATTGATTGATTAACGTGGCGGGTAGTAATCTTTTGCTACTTTAATGTGTTGTTTAGGTTGTTTATGCCAGAGCTGATCTTGAATCATCGTTCGGATGCGCAAACGCGCTTAATTTGGGCTTTGTGTATCGCTTCTATTGTGGTTTATATTAATTTGTACACAGTGCAAGGCATGCTGCCGTCAATTGCTGAGAATTTTGGCGTGTCGGGTGCACAAGCGACTTTGGTACTTTCTGTTACCAGCTTTACCCTAGCATTTTCATTGCTTTTTTATGCCGTGTTGTCTGACAGAATAGGGCGATTAGCCCCGATAGTGCTCAGTTTATGGCTATTAGCAGCATCGAATATTTTGTTAGTTTTTGCCCAAACGTTTGATGATTTACTTATGGTGCGCTTGTTACAGGGAATTTTGTTAGCGGCGGTGCCCGCAATTTCGATGGCATATTTTAAAGAGCAATTGGCGCCTTCTTTTATGCTCAAAGCCGCTGCTGTATACATAATGGCTAACAGTATGGGCGGCATTGCAGGGCGAATTTTTGGCGGTTTAATGGCACAAAACTTGTCATGGCAATCGTCTATGGGGTTGGTTTTTGTGGTAACGCTAATAGGGGTTGCTTTGGTGACATACTTATTACCACGCAAAGAGATAAAACCTACAGTGATTAAGCAGAAAGTGTCTTTACTGCGTAAGGTAAAACAAGACATCGATGGTTTTATGTTTCACTTATCTGATCCGCAAATGCGTTTGGCCTATATGGTTGGTGGCTTAGCCTTTATGATGATGGTCAATCAGTTTAGCTTTATTCAGTTACATATAATGGCTGAGCCTTATGGGTTAAGTCGTTTTAATGCAACCTTGATATTTTTATGTTACTCAAGCGGCACTTTTGCGTCTTATTTGTCAGCTAAGTGGATTATGCGATACGGTTCTATGCCATTATTTAGAGTGGCATTATGCTTAATGGTTGCCGGTACTTCATTGACCTTAGTCGATACACTGGCTGCCATTGTGATTGGCTTTTTGATCAGTGCTTGTGGATTTTTTCTAACTCATAGCTGCTGCAATTCGTTTGTTGCCATTCGTGCAACCAGCCATCGGGCTAAGGCTACGTCACTTTATTTATGCTGTTATTACCTTGGGGCCTCCTTAGGCGGACCTTATTTAATGTTGTTTTGGCATAAAGCAGAATGGAATGGGGTGGTAGTGGGTTCTATGACGCTTTTGGCATTGCTACTAGTCGCAATTTGGCGTTTAGGAATACATCAACAGCATGCTGCTGATGTATCTATCGCCGATTAACAGGTTAATTCTCGATAAACTGTTTACGGTCTAAGTCAAATTTGCGCATTTTGTCGTACAAGGTTTTACGGGGGAGCTCGAGCTGTTCCATGGTTAATTTTATGCTGCCTTTATTATGACTTAAGGCTTCTTCAATCAACATACGCTCAAAAAACTCTACTCGCTGCTGCAATGACATACTGGTATGTATGGTTGTATTGCTTTCTAGATTACCAGCAAAAGCGGCCTCAGCGCCCAGTAGAACATAGCGTTCAGCTAAGTTACGTAATTCACGCACATTACCCGGCCAATCATGTGCGGTAAGCACCATGGTTTGTGACGTATTTAAGGCAATAAGTGCTTTATGGTATCGAGCCGATGCAATTCTAGCAAAGTGTAAAAACAGCAGTGGAATATCTTCTCTTCTATCTCTTAGCGGCGGAATAACAATAGTGACCAAGTTAAGACGATACAATAAATCTTGTCTGAATTTGCCTTCTTCACACAGCTGCTGCAAGTTTAATTTTGTTGCAGCAATGACTCTGATATCTAAGTCTATTGGTGTGTTTGAGCCCAGCCTTTCAACTTTGCGGTCTTCCAACACGCGTAATAATTTCACCTGCAACGCCATTGGAGTACTTTCTATTTCATCTAAAAGTAGTGTACCGCCATTGGCATATTCGAATTTGCCGATACGGCGTTTGTCTATGCCGGTAAAAGCGCCTGATTCAGCACCAAAGAGTTCGCTTTCTATGAGATTTTCCGGAATAGCACCACAATTAATTGCGACAAAATTGGCTTTGTTGCGGTAGCTATGGTCATGTAAATATCGGGCGACTAACTCTTTACCCGCACCGGTTTCACCTTCAATCATAATATCGGCGGGTGTATCTAATACTTGGTCTATAAGGTGGCGCATTTTCATTACGCTAGGACTGTTTCCTAAAATACGCGGGCCAGGAGCAATGTGAGATTCAAGTTCGCGTTTAAGCTTGCGGTTTTCTAAAGTTAACGATCGCTTATCTAGAGCACGTTTGGTGACATCGAGTATGTGTTCGTTATTAAAAGGTTTTTCGATAAAGTCGTAGGCCCCTTTTTTCAGTGCGTCGACAGCCATTGCTATGTCACCAAAGCCAGTTAACAGTACAACAGGAAGATCACTGTCTTGTTGTTTCAGTTGTTGTAATAAACTCAATCCATCAAGTAATGGCATATTGACATCAGAGATCACAATACCTGGCCAGTTAGCGGTAATGTGACTGGAAATAGACTGTGGGTCTGTGGTGGCTAAGGCACGAATATTTTCGAGTTTGAATAATTGTTGCAACACGATACCAATATGAGGTTCATCATCAACAATAATGACTTGATAATCGTTGATGTCTTGTATTTGAGTCACGTTTAGACTTCCTCACGTAAATAAAGAGGCAAAATAATATGGAAAATAGCGCCACCTTGAAGGGCGTTTTCGACTGTAATAGAACCTTGCATGGATTCGATAATCCGTTGCGAGATGGACAAGCCTAATCCTAATCCCTGACGTTCGCTGGTGGTATAGTAAGGTTCAAAAATTTTGCTCATTTGGCTTTCTCTCACACCCGGACCACTGTCTTGGATACTGATGTTTACCTTGTTATCGCAATAGACTTCGATACGTAATTTTCGTTCGGTAGATTGTTGCATTGCAACAATGGCATTACTGATAAGATTAACCAATACTTGCTGTAATCGCACGCTGTCACCCCAGATTTGACACTTACCCTGTAGGAGTTGCAGCGACAGTTTTATACCTTGCTTGTCTATTTCAGGTTGAACAATTGTTAACGCCTGTTCTATCGATTTTGTTATATCAGTGGCGTTGTCTTTACCCTGAGACTTACGGGTAAAGCTCTTAAATTGGCCAATAATATCTGCCAATCTATCGGTTAGTTCGATCATGATTTTGATATTATTACCGGCATCGTCAAGCATATTTCGCCCGATGAAAGTTTGGGTATTTTGTGCGTAACTTCTTAGTGCCGCCAGAGGTTGATTTAGTTCGTGATTAATACTGGCTGACAGGCTGCCTATGACGGTCAGCTTTGCAGCTTGAATCAGTTCGTCTTGAGTGTCTTTTAATTGGGTGTTGGCTTGCTCAAGCTCTAAGGTGCGCTCTTTTACCCTTTGTTCAAGTTGATTTTGTGCTTGACGCATTCGGCGTAAATTTTTACGACGTTCAATGTTATAAAGAATAAATAATGCCAGTAATAAATATAGCGTGGCAGCCAATAGCAATATCTGTGGCAAAGACTCATATAAGGGCTTCATTGGTGCAAGTACATGAACGTTCCAATTAGCATTAGGCATAAATTGATGACGTTCAAGGTATTTTTTTTGCCCTTCAAAGGATGATATTTGGTAAACCTGAGCAGCATGGGAGTTACCAATCTTAAAGCTAGGATTGACACTAAGCTCACCAATGGGTCTATTGGCGTAACGTTTTGAAGAGTTGAGTGCAAAACGTTTGGCCTGTGTCAGCGGTGATAATGAATTAAATCGCCAGCTATTGATACTTGATAGAAACACGATATTGTCTGGATCGCTGATCATAAATTCATATTGGCTTGCGATGGCAATGCCACTACTTTGTTGTTCAATTAAGCCAATATCAACTTTAACAACGACTACACCCAAGACTAGACCATTGTGATAAACCGGGTTAGCAAAATAGAAGCCGCGCTTATTTGATGAAGTTCCGACGGCATAATATCGTCCTGATTTACCTGATATCGCTTCGATAAAGTAGGGTCTAAATGAATAGTCATGATTAATAAAAGAATTCGGCTGATCCCAATTGCTGGCGGCAATAGCGACTCCGAGCGCATCGGTCAGGTAAATATCAGATGATTCGGTGACTTGCTGTAATTCAGATAAATAAGCGTTCAGCTTTTCAATAGTTTGAGAGTTTTGTTGATCGAGTAACCCCTGTTCTAATATAGGGTTTTGTGCAAGTACGGCTGGAATATTCTCGTAGTGTGACAGTGCGTTATCGATAAAAATAACCAGTTCATTGATTTGCTTCTCAGATTGCTCTGCAATATTTTTCGTGCCTTGTTCAAGTACATACCAATAAGTCATTTTAAGAGTGAGTAATAATCCTATGATGAGCATGATGCTTACTAAAATATTACGTTTCTTGATGGTAAAAAATGAAAGCATGAATATTACCAATTAGTTGTGGTTATTTTGAGTCATGAATAAAAAAACGAGCCTTAATCAAGGCTCGTTTATAATACGCGAATTATCAAGCTAGTAGCCGTTTAATTTGTCTATATATTCCGGTAAAAATAGTGAAATTTGTGGAATATAGGTAATTAACATCAAGAAACCGAGTAATAATACCAACCAAGGTAAGCATGACTGAATGACCCATCCCATACTTTTACCCGTTATTCCCGCAGTGACAAAGAGATTGAGTCCGACGGGGGGGGTGAGCATTCCTATCTCCATGTTAACCACCATAATGATCCCTAAGTGGATAGGGTCAATACCCAGTTGCGTTGCGATAGGGAACAGAATGGGCGCCATAATGAGCAAAATGGCAGAGGGCTTCATAAAGTTACCTGCGGCTAACAACAGTAAGTTAACAATGATCAAAAATCCCCAGGCAGGCAAACCTAATCCGACAATAGCTTCTGCAATAATGTGCGGAATGCGTTCGGTGGTTAACACGTGCGCAAATAGCATGGCATTAGCAATAATAAATAGCAGCATAATACTGACTTTTGCGCCGTCACGAACCACATGACGAATTTCTTTGTCGGTAGGTGTTTTTATCACAGCAAGTAACATGTAGCCGATATTGCGAAATGAGGCTCCGATTAAAGACTCTTGTTGATTACGCCAAGCCACATTTTTAAGTGGTCCAATATCTCGATATCCAAATACCGCAATAAAGTAAGCGTATACACAGGCTACTGCTGCAGCTTCTGTAGGGCTGGCGATACCACCATAAATTGATCCGAGTACAATAATAATAAGTGCTAAACCGCCAAGAGCTTTAGCACTTGATATCGTTAGCGCTTTTACGCCAGGAAAAGGGCGTGAAGGTAGCTTTTTTATTCTTGCCACAATGTAGATGGCCAGCATTAAAATACAGCCCATCATTAATCCTGGTATCAGACCTGCCATAAACATTCTAGCAGCAGATACTTCAGTTGCAGCGGCATAAACCAGCATCACAATTGAAGGTGGGATTAAAATACCTAAAGTTCCTGAGGTGGTAATCACTCCAGCAGCAAATTTTTCAGGATATCCAGCCCGTACCATGCCAACAATTACAATTGAACCAATTGCAGCAACAGTAGCAGGTGACGATCCTGATACGGCGGCGAACAACATACAAGCCATAACGGAGGCCATAGCAAGACCACCGCGGATATGACCGACACTGTCCATAGCGAAGTCGATAATACGCCTAGCGACGCCACCAGTAGACAAAAATGCTGACGATAAAATAAAGAATGGAATAGCTAATAAAGTGTAATGTTCTGATGTTGATTCATATAGTTTAAGCACAATTGAGGCGAGTGAGTCATTTGAAAACAACAAAATCGTCAACATGCTTGAAAAGCCTAAAGCAATAGCAATCGGCATACCAATCATCATACATATAAACAAAGCGATAAAGAGTGTGGCTATAGTCATTATTTCGCGTCCTTATCATTTTCTCGTTGTTGTTCGGATGATGTGGATAGCGCTGCTTCATCAATTAAATGCATACTGTCTTTAGCTTCATCGGCCAATTGAAAGCCGACTGCTTGGTTTTTTAGAATAGCGATAAACAATTCTATAAAGCGCCAGGTGAGCATTGAAAATCCGATAATGAGAATACTTTGAGATAACCAAATCGGCACGGCACCATCGTCTACATCGATGCGCAATGTTTCCCAAGCAAAATCGGGATCTAGCTGTTGAATTAACCATGCTGGAAAGTCGATATCTTCCATCGGGATACCAATTTGGTACATTTGACTAAGGTAGTCCCAAGCCCCCTTTAAAAACATCGCACAGTAAATAATGCAACATAGACATGCAAAGATCGCTACCGCTTTCTGAGGTTTGCCTGACAATTTAGACACAAAGGCATCAACGCCAATATGTGCACCCACTTTGACACCATAAGACATGCCAAATAGTACAAACCAGCCACATAAGGTTAGGGTGAGTTCTTGGATCCATAAGAAACCGGTATCGAAAAAGAAACGAGCAATAACTTCGCCAAAAACGAGCAATGTCATTAATGTAATCAAAAGATTAAGAAAGCCTTCTTCAAAATAACCAAATAGTCTTGAAATCACGGTCATACTCCTTAAATAAAAAAGGGTGGTACTAACGCTGAATGCATTCAGTACCACATCAAGTATTTAGACTATTTAGTGTTAGCCGCGACAGCAGCATCAATCATGTCTTTGCCAATTTGATCTTCAAACTTAGCCCAAACTGGTTTCATAACATTAATCCACTGTTGGCGTGCAGCAGGGGTTAACGTGACGAGTTCAGAACGCTTAGAGTCAATAATCGCTTGTCTATCTTCATTATCTTTTTCTGAGGCAATTTTGTTGCCAAGGGCAATCGCTTCATCCAGAGATGACTTAAAGATGGCACGTTTTTCTGCTGGTAAGCCTTTCCAGAAGGTATTTGATGTCACCACCATATAATCTAAAACACCGTGATTACTCTCAGTGATTTGACTTTGCACCTCATAGAATTTCATTGAGTAGGTATTTGACCAAGTATTTTCTTGACCATCAATTGCGCGGGTTTGTAATAAAGTAAACACTTCAGAGAATGGTTTTTTTACTGGAATGGCACCAACAGCATCAAACTGAGCTGCAATCACGTCAGAGGCCATGATACGAAACTTTTTGCCTTTAGCATCTTCTGGTAATGCTAATGGATCGTTTGCTGAAAACTGCTTCATACCGTTGTGAAGATATCCCAGACCAACAACGCCTTTACGGTTCATTGAGTTGAGTAATTTCTGGCCTGATTCTGATTGCTGAAAACGATCAACCGCTGCCATATCTTCAAATAAGAAAGGTAAATCGAAAATCTGTAGTTTTTTGGTAAAACGCTCAAATTTAGACAATGATGGTGCAACAAATTGCACATCGTTTAACAGTAATGCCGCCAGCTCATTGTTATCCCCAAATAACTGTGAGTTTGGGAATACGTTAACAATGTATTCACCTGGTAGGCGCTGTTCAACTAACTCTTTAAATTTCAGCGCCATTTGTCCTTTTGGCGTGTTCTCTGCAACCACATGTGAAAATTTAATTTCTATCGGTTCAGCAAAGACATTAAAGCTCGCAGCAAGGATTGAGGCAATCGTTGCTAGCTTAGCCATTGATTTTAGAGGTCGAGTAAAGGTACTTGTTGATTTTTTCATATAATTAACTTCCTTTTTTTTTAGTGTTTTATTTTTCCTCAGCTGGTGACTTGCTCCAGAACAAGTACGCCATAAACGCTTATGAGGATAGTTAAAACATAGCAAGCATTGGGCCAGAATGTTAATTATTTGTAACTACATGATATTTATTAATTTAAATTTACATAGGAAAAATAGAAATCATTTAGTGTGTGGATAGTCACACACATTCAATAAAGCAATGGGTGGAATGTCACACATTTTCTTATGACGTTATCGAGATCTAATAAGTGGGGGAGTAGCTAAAGAATAAATTACTGAAGAAGGTTGATTATGTAGTCTTGGCAAACCAGATAATCAATGATATCCATATCTCGATAGAATAGACAATAAATCGCAAATACAAAAAAACCACCATGAGGTGGTTTTTTGTTTTTAATGCAAAAATGATATTAAGCATTAGTACCAATATTAATTGGTGGAGCTACACGGGATCGAACCGTGGACCTCTTCACTGCCAGCGAAGCGCTCTCCCAGCTGAGCTATAGCCCCAAATTTTAGTTAATAGACACCAAAATTTGAAAAATATGGTATCCCATAGGGGATTCGAACCCCTGTTACCGCCGTGAAAGGGCGGTGTCCTAGGCCTCTAGACGAATGGGACACAGTTGATACGTTATACTCAGTATCGAGTGAATACTCATTGGTGTCTGTAGGCTAAACACCAGTGCTACGTAGATTATCAAACATTTTTTCTAAAACAACAGTTTCGAATCATGTTCAACCATCTTAAATATGGTATCCCATAGGGGATTCGAACCCCTGTTACCGCCGTGAAAGCGCGGTGTCCTAGGCCTGTGGACGAGTGGGGTACTGCTGATACGTTATAGTCTGTATCGAGTGATTACTCATTGGTGTCTTTTGGCTAAACACCAGTGCTATGT
>NZ_JACJER010000072.1:0-24936 GCF_014164185.1 Shewanella sp. SG44-6
CATGCGGTTGAATACCGCGAAGCGGTATTCAACCGCATGGACGTTTATATTAACGAAACTATTGAGTAAACACTTTGCCATCGATCCCGCCCCCAGCCCCATAATAGTGGCGATGTTCACTGTCGGAAGAAACAATAATCCGCTCATCATGGCTTGGGTATAACCAAGATGTAATCCATTTATATCATTGAGTTTCATGCAGCTTTGATAGATTTTCCCATCAAAGCTAAGAATACGGCTATTTTTTGTTTGATAAACATAAATGGGGCCGTGCTCATCTTCAGTTGATGAGATGCAGGTTCCTTTGATATCCATGGTATTGTTAACATCGCTTAAATACGTACATGTAACGGGTAGGGCAGTATAGCTGATAATAGACGCGGTAAATTAATTGCTTACGAAGTAAAGCTCTTTTAGTTGATATCAAACGGCTAAATTATTCGTGGTTAAGTCAATATAATGTATCCAGAAAGTGACTTTTTTCAAATATAAAACTACTATCATTATTACGACAATAACAAATTGATTTTTTATGAAAAAATATCTCTTTACCTTAATTATCATTTTGCTATTCGCTTGCGAACAACCCGCTACAGAAAAAGCCCTGCAGTACAGTCGTTCGCCTAGTAATCATACCGCGTTAACCTATCGATTTGCGATTCACCCTTTACACAATCCGCAAAAGTTATTCGAAGCTTATCAACCGCTGATTGATTATATCAATCTTAAAATCCCTGAGATTGATATTGAACTCGAAGCATCAATCGATTATGCCTCCTATGAACAAAAAATCCGCGACAGAAAGCCAGATTTATTACTGCCTAATCCATGGCAGACCTTGCAGGCTAGGGACAACGGATATCGAGTGATTGCCATGGCTGGTGATGCTGATGATTTCAAAGGGATTTTTATTGTAAGAAAAGACAATAATATCCAAAAACCAATTGAGCTGAAGGGTAAAAGAGTGAGTTATCCGGCACAAACAGCGCTTGCTGCGACAATTATGCCACAGTATTTTTTGTACACTAACGGAATCGATATTAACCAAGATCTTGATAATATCTATGTGGGTTCACAAGAGTCTTCAATCATGAATGCATATCTTGGTAAGGTAGCTGCAGCAGCAACTTGGCCACTTCCTTGGCGATTATTTCAAAAAGATCACCCAGAAAAAGCAAACCAGCTTAAAGTCATTTGGCAAACACCATCTTTAATCAATAACTCAGTTATGGTTCGTGATGACTTTCCTAAAGAGATTAGTCAAAAAATACAACATTTACTGATTACTTTAGCAGACTCACCAGAAGGTAAGGCGATTATGCTCGGTATGGAAACCGCTAGGTTTACTCAGGCTGAAGATGCTGATTACGATGTTGTACGCAGCTATATAAATAATTTTGAGAGCAAAGTGCGTCCAGTGGAAAGTTCAATCAATGATTAAAAAATTGCAACGCATTCTATTAGGCACATTGCGCCGTCAAATGATGATTGGCATGACGCTCATCATCACTTTGATGATGGGATTATTTGTCTGGGATACCACTCACCGCCAGCAAAAAATTAAAGTTGAACAATATAAAGATCAAGCTATTGCCCTTGCAGATACTTTAGCGACTTCGTCTGCTATTTGGGTTGCCTCGCGAGATGTCAGCGGTCTGCAGGAAATCGTCAATGGTGTCTCAAAATACCCTAACTTAAAGCAAGCTATCGTCATCGATTTACGTGGCCAAGTGTTGGCACATACAGATTTGACTAAAGTGGGTTTGTATATCGATGCATTCAACCAAGACAATGATCTGCAACAGATACATTATTCTGATAGTAGTATTGATGTGACTAAAGCCATTGTATTAGCTGATCGAGAAATTGGCTGGGTGGTGATTGATTTAGATAGACGCGCTTACTTAGAAGAAATTAACCAAATAAAAATAAACAGTTTCTTTTATGCACTTACTGCCATTTTACTTGGTGTATTAATCACCACCTTAGCCAGTCGTTATTTAACTCGTCGTTTGTATATCATTCAAAAAGTAGCCGACAAAGTCCAAACTGGCGCCACTCATTTACGTGTCAACATGAAGGGAACAGATGAAGCTTCGTTACTTGCTAAACAATTTGATCAAATGCTGGATAGCTTGGCATTAAGGGAATCTCAATTAGCCTCATTTTATTCTTTAGATTTGGTCGGTTTAACGGTTACGTCACCAGATAAAGGCTTGATCAGTATCAATCCTTGTTTGTGTAAGATGCTGGAATACACCGAAGAGCAACTGAAAAAATTAACATGGAATGATTTAACCTACCCTAATGATTTAGAGGCTGATGAAGCCCAATTCACCAGGTTACTTGCCAATGAAATTGATGGCTATAGTCTAGAAAAACGTTTTATTAGCAGAACAGGCAAAGTGATCCCTACCATGTTAGTCGTTCGTTGTGTGCGTAAAAACGATGGCAGTATTGATTATGTTCTGGCAATGGTTCAAGACATCAGCAAGCAAAAAGAAGACGCTATTCAAATAGAGCGACTAGCCTACTTTGACCCGTTAACGAAATTACCCAATCGGCGGTTATTAGATGATAGGTTAAAACAAGCATTAATATTTAGTGATCGGAATCAGTATTATGGTGCGATATTATTTCTTGATCTTGATAATTTTAAAACACTCAATGACACCCTAGGACATGATATTGGTGACCTGTTATTGCAACAAGTGGCCAATCGACTTATCAATATTATCCGTGAAGGTGATACAGTCACTCGCTTTGGCGGTGATGAGTTTGTGATCATATTAGAAGGCATTCATTCTAATGCTTTTGTTGCCGCCACACAGATAAAAGCGATTGCCACGGCTATTTTAGATACCATTAACCAGCCTTACAATATAGCAGGCCATAGTTACTCGACCAGTACCAGTATTGGCGCGACTTTGTTTCTCGGCAATAATACCACCCCAGATGAGTTACTCAAGCAAGCTGATATTTCCATGTATCAAGCCAAAAAATCAGGTCGAAACCTTGTCTGCTTTTTTGACCCTAAAATGGAAATCAGCATTATCAATAGAGTGGTGCTTGAACGCGATTTACTCATTGCACTAGAACATAATCAATTCCAATTGTATTACCAAGTACAAGTCGACAGCTCAAACACCCCCGTGGGCGCCGAAGCCCTGATCCGTTGGAACCATCCACAGCGCGGCATAGTGTCCCCCTTAGAATTTATCCCGTTGGTAGAAGAAACCGGCATGATTATCGAAATAGGACAGTGGGTTATTGATTCGGCCTGTAGGCAACTCAATGCCTGGCAGCAACATGTTAATACAGCAGGATTATCATTATCTATCAATGTCAGCGCCAAACAATTCCATAAAGCCGATTTTGTCGACATAATCAAAAAAAGTATTGATAAATATAGTGTTAATCCTAAATTACTTAAAATTGAATTAACTGAAAGTGTACTGTTAAATAATATTCAAACCATTATCGAAAAAATGAATACTTTAGCGGCTATAGGTATCCAGTTTTCGTTAGACGATTTTGGTACCGGTTATTCATCGTTACAATATCTCAAAAAACTTCCATTACATCAGCTTAAGATTGATCAGTCATTTGTGCGTGAACTCTGTGTTGATAGTAACGATAAAACCATTGTTAAGACCATTATTTCGATGGCACAGAGCTTAGGTTTAAGTGTAATTGCAGAAGGTGTAGAAACTGAACAACAACAGCAATATTTAATCAGCCAAGGGTGCCGTAATTTTCAAGGTTACTTGTTCAGTAGACCGGTACCAATTGACCAGTTTGAAAGCCTAATACCTCAAATCGCTTAATTAGGCAGATGCTAGTAGGCTAGGGCTACGATAATCAAAATGCGCCTATTGACTTAGAGTCAATAAAACGGCTATTGCGTAGAACATGGAATGAGATAAAGCGAGGTAAACACTAAGATTTTTATTTTGAGGTGTGCGTATAAGGGTTAATGTTGCCGCTGGAATAAACACCGAATGAATCAACAACATGAACCAATAGTGGCTAAAGTTAATTAGCCACTATACTGGACATTATCTAACAAATGCCTGTTAACATAGACTGTCCCAACTCAAGATAAGCATTAGCATCATCAACAATCCCTTTCGATTTAAGATGATGGGCAAAACCCAATCGTGCAGTCATCAATAACCAAAATATCGTACTAATTAAACCCACAATGCGCCACGGCGTTGATTTTGCCCACTTAAGCGTAAAGGTAATTGATAGTACATAAAGTACAAAACCACCTAATTTAGACGATGCCCAACCGTTCACAAACGGGTACAAGTTCAATGGATTAACGATAATCATGTAAACAAAGGTGCAGATAAACAGAGCATACAAAACATGAGGACCGATCTTGAGCAGTTTATTATTGACCTTGTCAGAGCCTTTCATCGTCAACACAAAGTTAATGATAAAAAATATAAACGTCAGCGCAATTATTGTCAGGTGGGTGTGCTTAACTATCATGTACATGGTCTTGTTCCCTAAAAAGTAATGTATATATAGTACTTATACCGTGTGTTTGTAGTTTAAAGCAAAGTCTGTAACCAACGAACCTTAATTACGTACTACGGTGGCGTTAAGATCAATATCTCCAACCAAGTCTAACTATTGTATTTGAGTATCGTGCTTATATGAAAAATAGGCATCAAACTTTCTCTTACAAGCTTTCTCCTCATATCAGCAATACAGCACTGTAGGCTACAGTTTTTTCATTTTAGTGCAGCTCATGAGTACTAACTCTTTAATCCGTTGCTCAGGTGTTATCTTTGCGCTTTTTGTCGGTTTTTTGTCTTAAACCATTACACTTTGCGCACTGACTTTACAATGAATTTACTAGCCAAGCGTTCATCTCATTCAGCTTCGTTCTATCCAAAGATAACAGGATATTTTTCAATGAGTCTGTAGACATCTTCGATGATATCGCCCAATCCACACCAATAATTCTAATGGCTTTATGTGGGTCATACTATTCTCGGTAAGGTGTCTAAATATGTAGCTTAGACAAATATTCAGGCCAAGCTGAGTGCGGCAGCGAACAGAGTGAAAAATAAAATACACGTATGATGAGCATTAACATCATGAGTTAATTGTGGTCGCTAACTCTTATTTATGTAGCCAATACATAATGTTGCATAGACTGAATGAGTTCAAAGTGATTGCAATTTAAGCCACAGATGGTGATATTTTTTTTACCATTTTTTTATTTTTATGCTAGGCAGGCGCTTCACTTTGCACTGCAAAGTGATCTAAACGCGTCAATTTTGAGGATAATATGCAAATAGAAACACTTCACGATGTTATGCAATGGACTAAAAACATGCACCAAGAACTGCACTATTTTGCAGCAAATTGTGCACTAAAAAGCGATAGTGTAAGAGTTGGATTGCTGCTTAAGTACATTTCAGAGCACGAAAAAAAAATGGCGCAGATAATGAAAAAGTTCGAAGACAGTGGTAACAACAGTGCGCTTAACACTTATAGTCGGCATTACTACGAAAAACTCGCTATTTCAATTCACACTGAAGGTGAGCATCCGTTTGAAAAGATGGATACAGATGAAATAGCGATTGTCACTCTTGAATATCACAAAAATATTGTCGGACTATTTGAGTATCTGCAAAAGTGCAGTTGTGCACCTTCTGTAACGGAATTTCTTAACGATATATTGTCGGTTCAAGAGGCTGAGGGAAGATTATTAGCACGTAACATGAAACAAATTGACGATTTGTAGCATCAATACTCCTCAGACCAAAAGTCATAGCGTCATGCTGAGAGGTTTCGTACTAGAAGCTATGCAGAATGCGCTCCCCTGGTAAGCAAAGCCTGTTTAGTGGCTGACTTTATACGTTATTTTAGCCACCAAATTAGCGTTAATTTGGCAATAACGGCGAATTCACATCAAGCCATATATAGATAATGCGACATTTCAACAAATCTAAGCCTAATTTATTGGTTTTATGACCTTAACTTGGTGTCACTCTGCAATAAAACTCCGCGATGTTAGCAAGAAAATGACAGGTTATGCAGAGTGTTCAGGCTTTTTAACATTTTGAATACAAACATTAAAATCGAAAATAAAGCCACTATCAAGCGTATTCTCGAAAGTACGCTAACGCACAGAGTCTAAAACTAAAGATCAGTATAATTTACTCGTTAGTCATCAAATCTTAGGTATCACTTAGATATCAAATGTCTCTAGTCATTGCAAAATACAATTTATTAATATTGAGGTGAGCACATGCTTTTTAATAATTCGAATATCTCGGACTCTCCTATTCGTCAGAAAATTCGCGAGTTCTATCGTATTGATGAAAGTGTTGCGGTAGAGCATATTTTACCGTTAGCAAAGGTTAACCCTGAAGCTGCCAGCAGAGCGTGGGAAAAAGCCCGTAAAATATCACTAAAAATACGCAGAGATGAGTCAGGAAACGGTGCTGTAGATGCCTTACTCGCAGAATACACATTATCCAGTGAAGAAGGTGTGGTGTTGATGTGTTTGGCCGAGGCCTTATTGCGTGTACCAGACAAACACACTCAAGATGCCCTAATTAGCGACAAAATTTCTCAAGGTGAGTGGCGAAGTCATCTGGGCAGCAGTGATTCACTGTTCGTTAATGCCTCATCCTGGGGATTATTAGTTACCGGCACTATGGTTGATTATGCTGATGAGCGCGAAAAAGATAGTTTTGATTTATTGAAAAAGATTATTGGTCGTTTAGGAGAGCCTGTCATTCGTAAAGCAATGAACTATGCCATGCAAATTATGGGTGAGCAGTTTGTTATGGGCGAAACGATTCAAGCTGCAACAGAGCATGCTACCAAACAAGATCGGCAAGGCTTCGTATATTCTTACGATATGCTAGGTGAGGGTGCTCGCACCATGGATGATGCGGATAAATATTTTAAAGCTTATCAAGTTGCTATAGATACTATTGGCGCGGTTTCACTCGCGTCAGGTAAGGACGATCCTCGCAGGGTTCCTGGTATCTCAGTTAAGCTTTCTGCTATCCATCCTCGTTACGAATTTGCGCAAAAACAACGGGTAATGACTGAAGCTGTGCCCAAGCTTAAAGCGCTTTGTTTGCAAGCTAAAAAATACAATATTGGTTTAACGGTTGATGCGGAAGAATCTGAGCGATTAGATTTATCCCTTGATGTTATTGAGGCGGTATTTAGTGATGACGATTTAGCGGGTTGGAATGGCTTTTCTATGGCGCTGCAAGCTTATCAAAAGCGGGCTATTTTTATCCTTGATTGGTTGCATGAGTTAACCGTTCGTGTTGGCCGGACAATGATGGTGCGTTTAGTTAAAGGTGCTTATTGGGATACTCAGATTAAAAACACTCAAAAAGGCGGCTATCAGCATTTTCCGGTATTCACTCGCAAGGCTTCTACTGATGTGTCTTACCTCGCCTGTGCGAAAAAATTACTCGAATATAGAGATACTCTCTATCCACAGTTTGCTACACATAATGCTTATACTGTGGCGACTATTCTTGAACTGGCGGGCAATGACAAAACAAGTTTTGAATTTCAATGTCTATATGGCATGGGTGGTTCTTTATATGATCAAGTTGTTGCCAGTGAAAATGTTCAATGTCGCGTTTATGCACCGGTTGGTCCTCATAAAGAGCTACTCGCCTATTTAGTCCGTCGTTTGTTAGAAAATGGCGCTAACTCTTCTTTTGTTAATGCCATTATTGATGAGTCTCAACCGGTCGAATCGTTACTTGAAGACCCCGTTGAAAAAATGACTCGCTTAACAGACAAATATAACGGCCAGATAACCAAACCTATTGCGTTATACCATGATGAAAATGGTGTGGGTCGAGATAATTCCAAGGGCCTAGATTTAACCGACATCAATATGCTTACCCCGTTAAAAACATCACTAGATAACTGGGTTGAAGCTAACCAGTTCTGTGAAAGTGATATCCCAGAAGGGGCTGTAGCTATTAGAAACCCAGCAAAGCAAAGTGAAATCATTGGTTTCCAGCGACATCATAGCAAAGGTGACATGCTCGCGATGATCGATACGGCTCAAACGGCGTTTGCCTCATGGTCACAAAAGCCTGTATCGGAGCGCGCAGCCTTATTATGCAGTATCGGCGATATTCTCGAACATCATAGGGACGAGCTCATAGCCTTATGCATCAAGGAAGCGGGAAAAACGACTCAAGATGGTATTGATGAAGTCAGAGAGGCTGTTGATTTTTGTCGTTATTATGCACAACAAGCGATTGAACTTGCAGAAGATGATCGTTTAGAAGCCCGTGGTGTGGTGTTATGTATCAGCCCTTGGAACTTCCCGTTAGCGATATTCATAGGCCAAGTAACTGCAGCTATTGCTACTGGTAATACGGTGCTGGCAAAACCCGCCCAGCAAACAAGTTTAATTGCATTACGCGCTATTGAACTCATGACATCTGCTGGACTGCCTCACGGGGTTGTACAAGCGGTTATTGCCAAGGGGAGTGAAGTAGGCAGTATTATTATTCCTAATGTACATATTCAAACGGTTATATTTACGGGTTCAATTAAAACAGCGACTATGATTTCGCAAACGTTGGCTGATAGAGATGGCGCAAAAGTGCCTCTCATTGCTGAAACGGGCGGTCAAAACTGTATGATAGTTGACTCCACAGCTTTGCCAGAGCAAGTAGTTGATGATGTTATTTCTTCAGGATTTCAGTCTGCAGGTCAGCGTTGCTCTGCGCTCAGGGTGTTATTTTTGCAAGAAGACATTGCTGATACGGTTATTACAATGCTTAAAGGCGCATTAGCAGAATTGCATGTGGGTAATCCAGAACAACTGAGCACTGATGTGGGGCCTGTCATTGATCAAAAAGCGCTAGAATCACTTAATGCTCACAGTGATTATATGAAAACTCATGGTCAACTATTGTATCAATGTGCGATATCTAATGAAGAAAATGAAATAGCACAAAACGAAGCTTTCTTTTTTGCACCGCGACTTTATGAAATAGACAATATTAGCGTGCTCAAGCATGAAGTCTTTGGTCCCTGTGTGCATATTATTCGTTTTAAAGGCGATGAAATCGAAAAAGTCATTGATGATATTAATGGTACAGGTTTTGGTTTAACTATGGGTATACATACCCGGATTGAACAGCGAGCCATTCGTTTGGCGACACTATCGCGTGCAGGTAATGTATATATAAATCGTAATATGATTGGCGCTATTGTTGGTGTGCAACCTTTTGGGGGGCGTGGCCTTTCAGGTACAGGGCCAAAAGCGGGTGGCCCCTATTATTTAACGCGTTTAGTGAAAGAGAAAGCCACTCCTGATGCCGATAAATATAACTTGTTGCCATCGCAAGTCGATGCCTTAGTGAGCGATACGGTATCAAAAGCAGAAGCAGAATTATTGATGGATAGGGCGGATGTAGCAGAAAAAATCTGGCGCATGACCGAGCTAAATCAGCGTATTGCTTTTGTTCGTCAAATGTTAGTCGAAATGGCTAATATCGATAGTATTGATGATTTAGCCGATGACTTAAATCGTACTTTGACAGCCGCTAATTCACAATTAGTGGCTGTTGAAAAACATCTGCAAAAGCCAACAACACTTCCAGGTCCAACAGGCGAGTCTAATATTCTCTATTTGGAAAACCGCGGTAATATCATCTGCTTTGCTGATAAAAATGTAACTTTCCATTTTTGGATGCTCTCTATCGTAACGGCTTTGGCAACTGGAAATACCGTTATCTCGGTGGTTTCTGATTTATTTTATGATCAAGCGCTAGCCATTAGAGATAAATTCGTTACAACAGGTGCTGATGAGAATGTTTTTCAAGTTACCCGGTTAGGTCATTTAACCACTTTATTGGCACATCCGGCGTTATCAGGAGTTATTGTTGATAGTCATTGTGATCGAAAACATTATATCAGTGACAGACTAGCCGAGCGTCAAGGCGCAATTTTACCGGTCATCAGTTCAGAGTATTTTGATAATCTCATTCAACGTTTATTAACAGAAAAAACCGTTAGCATTGATACAACCGCTTCTGGTGGTAATACGTCGCTGATGACTTTAGATGAAGAAAACTAACTATTTTAGAATGTTATGGTTAAACAAACATTCTGAATATTTATAATTTCATCAACTGAAACGTTGATGAAATTATTCACTTTAGTGGCAATCGATAAAATTAAAACGACCTAACAGGCAAACTAAAACGATAGACGAACAGATGTATTATTCGAGTTGAGCATCAATGGTAACAGAGGATTTGGATATGCAGTCTGTTCGTTGTCGAACAGACTGCATTTGGTTTTATCGGTATGATTTTACTGTGCGATTAGAAACATTAAGTAACCAATTATTGCAGTTAAAGTCAAAGACAATCCCGATTAGTGAAGCTTTTTCGATGACTGATTGCACATTTATAAATAGAAGGGCTTGTACTGAGCCCTGAGGAGAAACTATGATTCAAACCAACCAAATTCAACCTGATATGCCTGTTGTTTGCTCCGAAGATGGTCAATTTGCTACTGTAGATCATATGGAGGGCACCGATACCCTCAAGCTGAAAAAAGATGACAGTGGCCAACACCATTACATTCCGCTGAGCTGGGTAACTTCAATTGAGGGCGATAAAGTTAAAATCGATCGTCCAGGAGACCAGGCTATGCAGGAATGGTCTCAAACTCCGCCAACAGCTACAGGACACTAAAGTCTTGTTGTACCGCTAAACAAAGGTGGCATGATATTCATGCCATCTTAAGACCTGAGCGGGAAGTACTGAATGTATTTCCCGCCATCACTATCACGTCGTATGTTAGACAATAACTCATTCTCGCTGACAGTTTAGTTTGCCCTTCTTTTATAGATGGTCCCTGTAAATAACATACTGGTATTGTGTCTTAGACTCAAAGATGAGCCAGTGCACAATACTCGTGTGTCGTTTTATTAATTAGATAACCTGGTGAAGCGATATTAAGTGCAATTTCATATCAAGATTCTTCTTCAACATCAAACAATCTCAATGTTTACTCAAAATCACGTTTTTACATATTTAAGTTCTGTATCTGCATGTAATCATTGGTGATACTAAGGCTTTGTGGCAAACTGAATATTATTGCCGTTTGCAATCGCGCTAGAAGGATCTAGATCTCGTATGAGTATCAATAAAGCCAAGCTTACCGAAACCGATATTATCTCTAAATACATCATGCCAGCTATCAAAAATGCTGGATGGGATGATATGTCGCAAATTCGCCAAGAGGTGAAGTTGCGCGACGGTAAAGTTATTGTGCGTGGTCAATTGGGTGTGCGCAAAACGGTTAAGTCTGCTGATATCGTGCTGTATCACAAACCCAGTATGCCGCTGGCTGTTATTGAAGCTAAAGCAAACAAGCATGAAGTGGGTAAAGGCATGCAACAGGGGTTAGATTATGCCCGTTTGCTTGAAGTTCCTTTTATTTTTGCCTCCAATGGCGATGGTTTTATCTTTCATGATAAAACCAAGCTCGGGACTAGCGAAGCGCACCAACTCGAAACAGAAATCCGCTTAGTAGACTTTCCATCACCACAAGAATTATGGACTAAGTACTGCGTGTGGAAAGGTTATACCCAAACCCAGTTACCTATTATCAATCAAGAATATCATGATGATGGCACGGGTAAGCACCCTCGTTATTATCAACTGCAAGCCATTAATAAAACCATTGAAGCTATTTCATCCGGTAAAGACCGCGTGTTACTTGTCATGGCGACCGGTACGGGTAAAACCTATACCGCATTTCAAATCATCTGGCGCTTATGGAAGTCTCGCGCTAAAAAACGAATCTTATTTTTAGCCGACCGTAACATTTTGGTAGACCAAACCCGCATAAACGATTTTCAGCCCTTTGGCACTTCAATGACCAAAATCACTGGACGCACGGTTGATCCTGCATTTGAAATTCATTTAGCCTTATACCAAGCACTAACCGGCCCAGAAGAAAGCCAAAAAGCCTTTAAACAAGTCGACCCAGACTTTTTCGACCTAATCATTATCGACGAGTGCCACCGTGGTAGCGCTTCAGAAGACAGCGCCTGGCGTGAAATTTTAGAATATTTCAGCAGCGCTGCTCAAGTTGGCCTTACCGCCACCCCTAAAGAGACTGACCAAGTATCAAACTCCGACTACTTTGGTGAGCCTGTCTATACCTACTCACTCAAAGAAGGCATTGAAGATGGTTTCTTAGCTCCTTACAAAGTCGTGCGGGTAGATATTGATGTCGATTTACAAGGCTGGCGCCCCACAAAAGGTCAAATAGATAATAACGGTGAAGTGATAGAAGACAGAATTTATAATCAAAAAGACTTCGATCGCAACATGGTGATTGATGAACGCACCCAATTAGTTGCCGAAACCATTACCAACTACTTAAAACGCACCGACCCGATGGCCAAAACTATCGTGTTTTGTAACGATATTGACCACGCCGATCGCATGCGCCGTGCTATTGCCAATCTCAACCCTGAGCAAATGGCCAATAATGAAAAGTACGTGATGAAAATAACCGGTGACGATGAGCTTGGCAAAGCGCAGTTAGACAATTTCATCAATCCCAAAAAAGCCTATCCTGTTATTGCCACCACCTCTGAGCTAATGTCTACAGGGGTAGATGCCAAAACCTGTAAGTTAGTGGTGCTAGATCAAAACATTCAGTCTATGACCAAGTTTAAACAGATTATTGGTCGTGGCACCCGCATTGACGACCGATACGGCAAACTGTGGTTTACCATTCTCGACTTTAAAAAGGCCACTGAATTATTTGCCGACGAACGCTTTGACGGTACACCAGAAAAAATCATTAAAGTGACGCCTGAAGATATCGAAGATGAAAACGTTGATATTGACTCAGTTGGTGATGAGGTAACGAATGAAAACGGTGCCGATGATCATCAGGATGATAAACCCGATACTAGTCAAAGTGATGCCATAAACGACCCCCAAGGCGATGGCTGCCTTGATGGTGAGTGGGACGAAGGCGAAACCCGTAAAATCAACAAATACCGCGTGTCAGGTGTTACAGTCAGCAAAGTTGCCGAACGAGTCCAGTATTACGACAGCGATGGTAAGTTAGTTACCGAATCCTTTAAAGATTACACCCGTAAAACCATGGCGAAACAGTTTAGCTCACTCGATGAGTTTGTTAAACGTTGGAATGAGTCTGACCGCAAACAAGCGGTGATCGATGAACTGGCACTAGAAGGCATTATTTGGTCGGCTTTAGAGGAAGAAGTGGGAAAAGAAATGGACCCCTTCGACATGATTTGCCACGTGGTGTACGACCAACCAGCATTAACTCGAAAAGATCGCGCAAACAATGTGCAAAAACGCAATTACTTCACTAAATATTCCGACACTGCACAAGCCGTACTGCAAAATTTACTGGTAAAATATGCCGATGTCGGCGTGCAAGAAATTGAAAATATGCAAGTGCTTAAAGTCGCCCCGTTTACCGAGTACGGTAATTTAAGCGAAATCGTTAAAAAAGGCTTTGGCGGCAAACAAGAATACGAGCAAGCCATTAGTGAATTAGAAGCGCAGATTTATCAAATTCATCAGCAATCAGCCTAGCAGCTGTTCTTTTCATAAGTACTTTGGAACAGGGCTTTGTATTCGTTTTTATATAAGATTTTTATATTAGCTCTGTTTGTTAAAAATAAGACACAACATCATTTTATACTGCGGCCAATAACAGCCGCAGTAACCGTTTAAGAGAATACTATGTCTATCAGTTCAGCAATTAAATCCATCCAAGATATTATGCGTAAAGATGCCGGTGTCGATGGCGACGCCCAGCGATTAGGGCAAATGTCTTGGTTACTGTTCTTAAAAGTGTTTGATGCACAAGAACAAGAGTTGGAGATTGAACAAGACGACTACCGTGCACCGATACCGGTAGAGTTTTTATGGCGTAACTGGGCAGCTGACAATGAAGGTATTACCGGTGATGAGCTACTTGAGTTTGTTAATGACGAGCTATTTTCACAACTTAAAAACTTCACTGCACCAATAGATAAAAACCCCCGTGGGTTTGTGGTAAAAGCGGCGTTTTCAGATGCGTTTAACTACATGAAAAACGGCACGCTGTTACGTCAGGTGATTAACAAGCTTAATGAGATTGACTTTACCGACTCAAACGAGCGCCACTTGTTTGGTGATTTATACGAGCAAATATTAAAAGACTTACAAAGCGCTGGTAACGCGGGTGAGTTTTATACTCCGCGCGCCATTACTAAGTTTATTGTGGCGGTGACTAACCCCAAGCTGGGTGAGTCGATTATGGATCCTGCGTGCGGTACCGGCGGCTTTTTAGCTTGCGCTTTTGACCACGTTAAAGCCAACTACGTTAAAACAGCAGACGACCATCAAACCCTGCAACAGCAAATATTTGGTGTGGAGAAAAAGCAGTTACCGCATTTATTGTGTACCACCAACATGATGTTGCACGGCATTGAAGTACCGGTGCAAATTAGGCACGGCAACACCCTAAACAAACCGCTTTCAAGTTGGGACGAGCAAGTTGACGTTATTATCACCAACCCGCCATTTGGTGGCACCGAAGAAGACGGCATAGAAAAAAACTTCCCTAGCGAATTCCAAACCCGTGAAACTGCCGACTTGTTTTTACAGCTCATTATTGAAGTGTTAGCAAAGAACGGACGTGCAGCAGTGGTATTGCCAGACGGCACCTTGTTTGGTGAAGGCGTTAAAACCAAAATCAAAAAAATGTTAATGGATGAATGTAATCTGCACACCATAGTGCGGTTACCAAATGGCGTGTTTAATCCCTACACCGGCATTAAAACCAATATTTTATTCTTCACCAAAGGTGATGGCTCTGCAAAAACAGCAACCAAAGACGTGTGGTTTTACGAACATCCATACCCAGCAGGGGTAAAAAACTACAATAAAACCAAGCCAATGAAGTTCGAAGAGTTCGAGACAGAACTTGAATGGTGGGGCAACGAGGCCGACGGCTTTGCATCGCGTGTAGAAAACGAGCAAGCCTGGAAAGTATCAATTGAAGATATTATTGCGCGTAACTATAACCTCGACATTAAAAACCCCCATGTGGGCGAAGTTATCAGCCATGACCCACAAGCGTTACTAAGTGATTACGCCAAACAACAAGCGGATATTCAAGCACTACGTGACCAACTAAAAGGCATTTTGTCAGCCGCATTATCGTCACCTTCGGCAGCATCAGACGGTGAGGGCAAGTAATGGCTGATTTATCAACACCTACCAACGACGGTCAATCAGAGCAAACATCAGATAATTTGATCACGCAGCATATTGATATTTGGACGACAGCCATTGAGCAAAAGTCCTCAGCAGGGCGCGGTTCATCAAAGAAATTTTCATTATTTGGCATCAAAAAACTGCGTGAACTGATTTTAGAATTGGCCGTGCGCGGTAAGTTAGTGCCGCAAGATGTTAATGATGAGCCAGCTTCTGTTTTGCTAGAACGCATTGCTGCTGAAAAAGCGCAATTGGTGAAAGAAGGTAAACTTAAAAAACAAAAGCCTTTGCCTGAGATTGGTGAAGATGAAAAGCCGTTTGAATTACCGCAAGGGTGGGCGTGGAGTCGTTTAGGTGATATTGCAACTGCTTCTACAGGTTATGCTTTTAAAAGCTCACAATACACCAACAACGGTACATTCGTGCTACGAGTTACAAACATTAATCCCGATGGAACTATCGATAGGCTAGATAATAAATTTATTGATCCTATTTTAGCTGATAGTGAATTCAGTAAGTTTTTACTATGTGAGAACGATGTTTTGATGGTCATGGTAGGGGGGAGTTTAGGTAAGGTAGGAATTGTATCTAAAAATGTATTACCGGCTGTATTGAATCAAAATATGTGGAAACTAAGCCAATTTGGAGGCATCCCAGTTCCTTTCTTTCAATGCATATTGGAGTTTGTTAATAACAACCAAATTACAATTACCGCCTCAACTCATGGGCATTTAGCACAAGGTGATTATTTAAGTAAATTGGTACCTACGCCTCCGCTCGAAGAACAACACCGTATTGTTGCTAAAGTCGATGAGTTGATGAGCTTGTGTGATGCCCTTGAAGCGCAAACAGAAGCAAGCATTTCAGCACACCAAACCTTAGTCGAAACCCTGCTTAATGCACTGCTACAGCCTAACATCACTCAGCAAAAAGATAGCCAATCAGCCTGCCCAGAGCCTTCTTTTGCTGACAGCCTTGAGCCTGCATTTAATGATAGTTTCATAGACAGCTGGCAGCGTGTCACCGAACACTTCGACACGCTTTTCACCACAGAAGCCAGCATCGACACTCTAAAACAAACCATCCTCCAACTCGCCGTCATGGGCAAGTTGGTACCACAAAATGCTAACGACGAACCAGCAGCAAAATTGGTTGAGCGCATCGCAGCCGTAAAAGCTCAACTAATCAAAGACGGTAAAATCAAAAAACAGAAACCACTGCCCGCCATCACCGACGAAGAAAAACCGTTTGAACTGCCGCAGAGTTGGGAGTGGTATCGATTAGGGACTCTTTATAGTTTTTTGAACGGATTTGCATTTAAAAGTGAATGGTTTCAGCCGGATGGTATTAAATTATTAAGAAACATCAATATTGCGCATAGTGAAACTAAATGGGGAGATCAGGCGTGTATACCAAGCTCGTTGGCGGCAGAATATGAAAAGTATCGACTTTCAGCAGGTGATATTGTCATATCGTTAGATCGTCCAATAATTAATACGGGCTTGAAATATGCTGTAATCGAGCAGTCTGATTTACCATGTTTATTACTTCAGCGAGTGGCAAAGTTTCATTCTTATGCTGATACAGTTACCCCTAAATATTTATCACGATGGTTAGAATCTGATTTATTTATGTCAGCCATAGACCCAGGGCGTAGCAATGGTGTTCCACACATATCGACGAAACAACTTGAGGAAATGGTTTTTCCTCTTTGTTCACTAGAAGAACAACATCGCATCGTCGCCAAAGTCGATGAACTAATGGCACTTTGCGACCAACTCAAAGCCCGTTTAAGCGACGCCCAAACCACTCAACTTCACCTCACCGACGCCATTGTCGAGCAGGCGGTGTAGCTATGGCCATTATCTTCAATCAGCCTCAAACCATAACGCAGTTGTTGGCGAAAAAACTCACCATCCCTGAGTACCAACGGCCCTACAAATGGCAACCCAAGCACGTTAATCAGCTGATTGATGACATTTTTAATCACCGCACTAAGCCGTGTTATCGCCTTGGTACTGTGGTACTGCATCAAGACAAAGAACCAAAAAGTGAGGCTGAAAAGGGAACTCTGAACATCGTTGATGGCCAGCAGCGTCTGCTCACCTTAACTTTGCTTTGCACCATTCTTGATGGGCAAGAGAAAACTATTTCATCCACCTTGCTTGAACATAAGTTTGAATCTTCAGTCAGTATCGAAAACCTCAAGAACAATGCACAAATTATCTCTGAACGATTAGCAAGCCTGCCTGTAACCCAAAAGCAGGAACTACTCAATTTTGTGCTTAATAAGTGCGAGCTGGTTCAAGTCACGCTCGATGACCTGAGTGAAGCGTTTCAGTTTTTTGACTCGCAAAACGCCCGTGGTAAAGCGCTTGCCCCGCATGATTTGCTAAAGGCCTATCACCTGCGTGAAATGATGGACTCAACCGAGCAAGCTGAGCGTTTGCATCACGTAAGCTTGTGGGAGCAAGGCGTTAACCCTGACGATGATTCGGCTAACTTGCATACCATTATGGGGGAGTTTTTGTTCCGCATGCGCCGCTGGATTGATGGTGATTATGGCATTGCGTTTAGTCGTCACAATATTGATGTGTTTAAAGGCATCAACTTAGATAGCACGCAATACGCTTATGTCGATGCAATGCTGGCGCTGGATTATGCGGTTGAAACCTTTAACGCTGATCCCGCGCGTAAATGGGACAAGCAAACCAAGGGTTATCCATTCCAAGTAGATCAGGTGATGATCAACGGTAAGCGCTTTTTTGAGTACATTCACCACTATATGGCAATTCACACAAGCTTGTTTGTTGGCAACGAGGCAAGGCTCGCTTTATTTGTTGATAAGTACACTCGGTACAGTGGCAGTCATCGCAAAGGGGATAGCTATGTGCGAAACCTATTTATGTGTGCAGTGATGTATTACTACGACAAATTCGGTGATGTGGAGTTAGAAAAAGCGGCGCAGATTTGTTATCGCTGGGCATATTATTTACGCCTTGAACTACAACGTATTGGCATGGGGTCGGTAGACAATCACGCTAAAGACCGTAGTGGGTTATTTAGAGCAATTCGAAAAGCCGTCCACCCTCAACAGGTGCTGAACTTTCAGCCGCCTTATATCAAAGAGCCTAAGTTCACTAACGCTAATGACGTGCAGACATCTATTGAAGCAATGAAATCGGGAAGTATCAATGAGTGAATCTAATCAAGTAGAGCAGTTATCCGTTAGCGCACTTTTCGACAAGAAAACTCAATATATTATTCCTATCTATCAGCGAAATTACGCTTGGGGCGCGCCTGAGATTGAACAGCTTATTCAAGATATCAGTGACGCCGCAGGGCTTAACACTCAATCAAAAAAATCAGATGAAACCGCTACAACCAAACAAGCAAAGTATTATCTGGGTAGTCTAGTTGTTTATCAGCGTACAACGCATTCGCAGCAATCTAATGTGGTGTACGAAACCATTGATGGGCAGCAAAGGCATACTACACTCACTGTTGGTGTTGCCTGAATAGATATCATCTAACGCTCTGGTTGATTTTGGGCGACTATCAAAGGCTAGGTTAATATCAAGCCCTGTTAATTTTCCTTCATCCAGTACTTTTTGATGCTTTAAATACGCCAACAAAATAGAGAGTGTAGTATGCCTAAAACTAAGCAGTTTTTTGAGTACCTGTTAGAAAGCGTCAGCATACTGAGAGTTGTTGTGCCACCACAAACCGATCTTAACCACTACTTTGAGATCATGAACAATCGTGGTGAACAGCTAGAAAAACACGAAGTATTGAAAGCGAAATTTATGGCAACACTCGTCAATGATGAGGATAGAAGCTGTTTTTCAACCATTTGGGACGCTTGCTCTAATATGACGCGCTATACCCAGATGGGCTTTCAATCTGACTTGCGTAAAGCAGTGTTCGGTGACGATTGGCAAGCTATTCCAGCAAGCTTTGAGGCGATTCAAGCAAAGCATACGAGTAAACAGCAAAAACAAGATGCTATGACGCTGCGAGAAATCATCGACAACAAGGTATCCAATGCAAACAGCGATGATGAAGAGCGCGAGAAGGAAGAGCGCTTTGGCACGGTTATCGACTTTTCAAACTTCTTACTTCATGTGTTAAAGCTGATGAAGACGAAAGAGAAGGTTTCGTTAGATGACAAGAAGTTAATCGATGCATTTATCTGTAAAGATGCTGGTTTGAGGGTTGAAGCCAAAGACTTTGTGTATGAACTGCTTAAGTACCGAATTCTGTTTGATAGCTACATCATTAAGCCTGACCAACATGATGAAAAGCGAAAGTGGAGTTTGTTAAGACTTAATGCTAATCAAAACGGTAATAGCCTAAGCCCTGAGTACCCAAATGCCTTTAGCAGTGAGCACAATGAAAAAGTTCGCATGATCTTGGCGATGTTCCATGTGTCGAACCCAGCATTGGTGTATAAACGCTGGCTAAGTGACGCACTAAACATATTGAATACACATACAACACAGGACACTAATTTAACGGTTGATGGTGAGGTGTACTTAACTGAGCTTGAACGTTTAAGCGATTGTTATTTTGCAGAAATTACTGAGGGTAAACTTTTAGAGTTTGATCAAGATAAGTTAGGTGTATTGCATCAAGGGACGGGCGTTAAGAATTTCGTGTTTAACCGATTGGATTACTTACTGTGGCGAACTCTATCAGAGGGAAAACCTGTTGGCAACGATACAAAAGAGACTCTAAAGGAACACTTTTCAAGTTTTCAATTTGCGTTTAGAGCCTCTGTTGAGCATTACTTTCCACAAACCGATCCATCTGGTGCAAGCAAAATGAAGGATGTAGATCGCTTTGGAAACCTGTGTCTAATTTCTCCAAGTAGTAACTCAAGACTTAGCAATTATTATCCAGAACATAAGAAGAAGTTCTACCAAGAAAACAATCGTGCTGAAAGCTTAAAACAAGCGATTATGTTGAATTAACCTGAATGGGGCCCTGAAGGGGAAGGACTAATAAATATCGAAAAACACGAAACACTCATGTTAAATGTTTTATCGGATAGAAAAGTATAAGTTAGCCATAAGGTATCAATTAGTTTTATTGAAATAATATCGATTTGGCAACAGCAGGTAGCAAAATGGATTTACAACTGACAATACAAACTTCCGACCTAGGCTTTGACTATGACCTAGAACTGAATAGCTGGCAGCAAAAGCTACAAGCCTTTAGAGTATTCGGTACTAAGCCTAAAGAACGGTTAGAAGGAGGGCTGGGATTAGGATTAAACCTCATAACCCAGTTTTCATCAGGCGATGAATGGTTAGCTCAGATCCCTAAACAATATTTAACCGTTACAAAGGCTTTTCCTGAACATGAATATCAGCTGTTGTGGCTTGCAGCTAATAGTGAGCAAGCGGCTCAATTGTTATTAATGCGACCATTGTTGTTGGTACTTATTTGTGAGCAATACCCGATTGATAATGACAAAGCGTTAGCGTTAAGTCATCTCGGACAACGCGACATTCTCAATGAACTCGGCTACGACAACGCAAAAGCGACACTTAAATTTATAGACAAGTTAACACTCAAATTTGAGCGAGATGTAGAGTTAAAGTTTTTAAAAAAACTGTTAGACAAAAGAATGTGTCGCTACAAAATTTTTAAACATCACCAGACAATAAACTATGTGACAATAAGCCTGGATAACCGATACCCATTTTTAACCTGCACAAAATTAGGCCATGCGATAGCAAATGATAAAAATCTCAAAAGAGGGCCTTTACGTGCATGTCTAGCCGATACGATAACACTTGGATTAGCACTCGGTATAAATGAGCCTGCAAAACGAATTGGACAGCTTTCGTCACTGGATGAGCTTGAAAGGTTACATCAACAATGGATTGATCTGCGTAATGATGCTAGGCGAGTAGCATCTAGACCAAGACCTGTCGATGCTGATACACCATATCCACAACTTATCCCTAATGAGCCGAACATTGTAGCCATAGAAAATTATGATGATCTTATTAATGAAGGGATTATCCAAAAACATTGTATCGCTGTTTATCACATTCGGATTGTCGCAGGACATTATTGCGCATTTAAAATGGAGCTCCCACAAAGAGTGACCATTGGGGTGAAAGTCAATAAACGCATTGGCATGCTTGAATTGGATCAAATCTCCGGGATACGTAATGCAATCGCAACAAATGAAACTCGAGAGATAGTCTATACGTGGTTTGAGAGAGTAAAGAAAACCTATAAGCAAAGATTTAACCCTGAGTCTGAACTAAGGGCTTAAAAAATTACGAAATGGCTTTGGGTATTACAAAAGTCTGTTTGCATTTGTAGGCTTTATTAAAGGGATGCCACACGTTAGTTATCAATATCACCAACTGAGAAAAACTCATTAAAAAACATACCACAGGATTTGAAAAAGTCAGGTGGTATAAACTGACAACAAAAAGCGATCTGAATAGGTTATTGCACCGCAATTTTGCAATGAAATCGTTAGTTTTAATATAACCATCTGATTCTAAATACTAAAAGGCCAGATCCACGAAGTGAGACAAAACTCATTTTGTATGAGAAACCACAAAAAGGCAATTGGATAAGATTACACAAACATCCTATTTAACATAATATACATTGTGCGCATACTTATGTGAGGTGATATATATGCGCACATTTGCAGTTATGTTCAATAACGATATGAATCAACAGTATGTTTCATTTACATGGGCATTCTAATCAAAACCTAGCAACAGACATCAATACTGTGTTTAACATCGTGCTGAGATTGCGTACTTTAATTTTTTACGGTCTGTTCCTAGCAATTATTTAATCTCAGCGAGATGATTTAGTGGTTTATTGAATGCACTCTGATGTCGTTCAGTTTGTGTGGTGTGCAAATACTGTGATGTTGTGTCGATGCTCTCATGACCAGCGTCGGCCTGGACATGTGATAATGGCCGCCGGTTGATATTGATATCATGGGTGATCCCAGTGTGACGAATATTATGAGCACTGAGTTTTCGCATAAGTTGACTGTCATGTTCAAAACCATCTTTAGCGGCATTGTCTGCAGCTAAGTTAATGAGCTTGTCTATTTCGTCTCGTATATGCCGAATACCAAGATTGGCGTTTATGACACCAGATTCTCGTCCGTGGGCTGCGGCTTTGTGCCTGACAAATATAGGATGTTGATCGTTGATATTGGGTAAATCGCTGAGCTTTAGATAACGTCGATAATCCACTAATCCAGCCAGCAAGGCTTTTGATATGGCAATATTACGGGCTTTGCCGCTTTTGGAAAATGGTACATGGAAATACCAAATACCAGAATGTGGATCTTGTCTGAACTGGCTCATGATGGGCGCATAACCTGCACGAGCACTGATTTCAGATATGCGTAAATAGCAGCTATATAATAGTGTAATGAGAAATAAACTGCGTTGATGTTGTTCCGGCTGAGTGCTGGCCAATTGGCTAACGGTGCTAATAACATAAGACCACTGTAACTCGGTAAATGCGTGATGATTATTGTCTTCATCGATAGTGAATTTACGTTTTATGGCAAACCGACTGTGTTTAAGCCATAACTGAGCTGGGTTTCGCTCGGTATATTCCTCGCTAATGAGATAGCCATAAAATGACGATAATATCGCAACTTTAGTCTTTAGTGCATTATCACTTAGTTGATATGGTAAACATTTCCCAAGTTGTTTTTTGCCTATAAATGGTCGCCATTGTGGGTTTGGTGATCGCTCTCCAGAGGCTTTATTGAGTTTAAATTGCGCAACATTAAAATACCCGATTAATGCTTTTGGTGGTGATTGGCAGTAATCGATGTATTTGGCAATGTCTTTTCGTGTGACTGATATAAGCGATAATGCCACAACATCGAAACACCAATGTAGAAACGTAGTTAATTCGCTACGATAGGCTTTATAGTTATTTTCAGACTGCTTTTGCTCAAATAACCAATCAGCACAATGCTCTATTATGAGTCCTGCATCAGCAACTTTTTCGATTGATATTTTGGTAATATATTGATTTATGTAAGCATTACCTTGAAGTACATACTCTGCCGCATCAAATAGTGGCAATACTGGCGGTAACTCATCACTTATGTTCTTTGGCATATTCTTAAATATAGGTTATTGATTACATTCGTTTATTATACTATTTTTTGCCTGATGCCGATAATGTTATTTATCGGCATCAATGATGATGATTTTTTAACGAAACAGATTTCAATTGTAGGTTTTAATATGGGTTATTTTAATATGTGTTTACGGCAATATGCTGGTCTGATATCAGTTGTGACACACAACTATCTATGGGGTTTAATCTAGCACACGCCTGATGGCATTGCTTATTGTGGCAAGATGTTCGTTTTTGACAGCTCCATAGACATAGTTGCCAAACGGTTTGTTTACTTGCCTTATCTAAACATTGCAGGTCGGCAGCACATAAATGGCCTGCTTTGATTAATTGGGCCACTTTATCTGCATCAATAGAGACATTTAATCTGTTCATGTCTACCCCCTTCTTTTTAGCTATATCTATTAAGCGTTTATTGTAATTAGCCACGTTAATTCTGGGCTCTGTCACGTTTACCCTCTTCCCTTCTCAGTTTGAAGATTGAGCGAGTTAGATTTATCATACACCAATGAGAATGATTATCAATTACACTGTTGGTGTTAACGTCACTTCTGCGCGGTTTGTCACAATTTAGTTAACATAAATAGTTATGTTTCAACAATGGATGGTGAGTAGAAATGATTGGCTTGCATAAGAATGGGGTCAAAAAGGTTAATAATCACATTTTACAGCAGCGTTTGGCTGTGAAATATCACACTATTAATAAATATAGAAACAGAGGTTTAATCTCAGAACAAGAAAACGTCATTTTAGTATCGAGGTTTAAGTTACCTCTGCCCTAACCTGCAAAGGTATTGATATGTAGGATGATTAAACCATTGACCTACTTGTTATCGTTATCCGCTAAAAAGTCGTATATCAAGGTACGTGTTTGTTTTTGGTAATCAAATGAGATAAATACCCGCCACACCATATAATTACTGCTGCATGAGCCAAAGATTAAAGAGCCTTGATAAGTATTGTCCTTAATTTCGGACAATGAAACGGGGATAATCCCCATAAACATATCGCGCCCTTCTATTCTCATTGAAATATTAGTGATCGCTTGATTGCTATTCAGCGTAACTATTAATGGTTTCTCGCTAGGAGTATTAACGGGATCAATCAGTAAACCAACTTGTAAGTCGGCTACTTTTTTGTAACATTCTCCAGCAGAAAATTGACATAAACTGGTATCAATTGCTAAATCATCCTTTTCTTGTGTTTTTTGTTTGTCACAGGCTACTAAAAACATTAAGAAAATGGTCAAAATGAAAATCTGGATAATTTTGTGCACAATTTTTAACCTTTTAGGCTGAGTTAGTAACATTATCTGCCAGAGCTTGATCTAGATCAACTTTGGTATATTTTGTGAAGTATCTTTTTTGACTTAGCTCAAGTATCATAACACCGCCTCATGCTAGAGAGAATTAACATGAGGTAACACCTTGACAAATGGCTTTAAAAATAGCTTTTAAAAGCTCAATTTATAACCTCC
>NZ_JACJER010000073.1:0-24224 GCF_014164185.1 Shewanella sp. SG44-6
CCATGAATATAGTCAATATGCATAAACACCATATATGTTCCTGTCACTGACCAAATAACGAACTGTAGTCCGAGAAAAAGCATTAGCCATTTATGGAGTGTTCTTGCAGTTTTATGCATTCAAATTAACCTTATTATTTTTGTTGTTGGTTTGGTTAAAAAGCGTTTTATGCGAGTCAATCAGGCTTTAAATGACCATTGAGTTAGCATTAGCGGTTAAGTGACTCATAGTTTGCAGCAATTTATGTTAATCGTGAAGCTAAACAAGTGCTGTCAACGGACGACAATAGCCGTACCTTTATCCAAGAAAATGCATTGACTTAAATTTGCTGTGGTTAATATTTTGCCTTAAGTGTTATCAGCCGCTAGCCAAGGGCGAAGGCTTATACCCGTAGTCAAATTAGGTGGCATTTAACTCATTTTGTCGCTGAGCATTATCTTTCTTGACCGCTTGGTTAACTAAATTTAGTCATCGATATTTATTTCGGTCATGTATGTGCAAAAGTCGAGACCTAGCTCGCACTTTAGACATTTTTTAGATAAATAATTCTCAAAATAGCGACTAAAATCAATTTTATAATTTCGAATAATCCTAAACTAGACTTATAAATATTAGAAATTCCTTTTTTGCTATTACGGAGATTGAACAATGAACTGGCGTGCACTATTTAAACCAAGCGCGAAGTACTCGATTATTGCCCTTATAGTGGTTGGTGTAATAGTGGGTGTCGTAGGTTATTTCACAACACAACAAACTTTGCATGCAACAAGTACCGATGCTTTTTGTATGACATGTCACCGTGACCATTCGTTAAGAGATGAGGTTATGGCGTCAGCTCATGGTGGTGGTAGAGCCGGTGTCACAGTGCAATGTCAAGATTGTCATTTACCACATGGTCCATTTGATTATTTAGTTAAAAAAATTATTGTGTCTAAAGATTTAATTGGTTTAATGACCATTGATGGCTTTATGACGCAAGAATGGTTAGATGAAAACCGTAAAGAACAAGCTGATTTAGCATTAGAATACTTTCGCGGAAATGATTCAGCGAACTGTCGCCATTGCCATACTCGCATTTATGAAGATCAGCCAGATACGATGAAGAAAATGGCCGTAAGAATGCACAGTATGAACTTTAAAAAAGCACCAGAAGACAGAAAGACCTGTGTCGATTGTCATAAAGGTGTCGCGCATCCTTATCCTAAAAAGTAATGTGCCGATATTGTTAACTAAAAAACCTCGTTAAATAACGAGGTTTTTTTATACCAATGGTTCAGCTTATCGCCGTTTGATTATTTGTTGGTGCTGTTAATGAGCGGGCTAGAGTGCTGTGAATGATAGTGCTCAAATAGCGCAAATACTCCCCAAAGCAAAATCGCCCAATAATGTGCCGCAGGCTTGTTGTTTCGGGGATTTTGTAAGAATGTGATGAGTACTAGTAGCAGGTGCATCACCGCGGTAATACAGGCTAATACATTAATAAAGAGCCGAACGTCTGCGCTGAAAATAAACCAGCCGTAAGCCACCAAACACCACATCGACAAAGTAGCCGTTTTACCAATAAGTACAATATCGTTTATTGATATCGGCATTGACTTAATCGGCCGATAATTCGGTATTGTTCGGCTGATATTGGTACAGTCGATAACATACTTGACCTGCCTTTTTTTCTTTTAAGGCAACCCAGGTTGCTGGCACATTGAATGAGGTCAATTCTGATTCGGTTTCGAGATAAATTTGTGCATTGGGATTTAACCATTGATGTTGCATCAATAACTCAATGGTGTTGTTTACTAAATCTTTACGAAACGGCGGATCGATAAACACCATATCAAATCCTGTTGTAGTGCCTTTTGCAAGTATTTGTAAACTATCGCCATTAATAACCTCTGCATTTTGGCATTGCAGGGTGGCAAGATTTTGCTTTAGCTGATTAGCCGCATTTTTTTGCAGTTCAATCATGGTTGCAAAGCTGGCATAACGGGATAAAGCTTCGAGGGATAATGCGCCACTGCCAGCGAAGCAATCAAGTACTCTGGCGCCACGAATATCGTTAGCAAGCCAATTAAATAAGGTCTCGCGCACACGATCGGTTGTTGGGCGTAAACCTTCAAGATCATGTATGGGTAGCTTTCGAGATCGCCATTGACCTGAAATAATCCGCACCTGACCGCTGCTGGTATTTTTTTTAGCCATCTCATCCTCGTGATTTTGCCTGAACAAAGAAAAAAGAAAGTGGTAGACTATGCCACAATCTGAACCGTCGTTATTTTATATCAAACTTGTGATTAAATGTGAGTATTCATCATTTTACTGGTTAGAGATGCAACAAACGGCTTCAACTGAATTTTTAAGCATATAAATACTGGTAGCAAACATGGCAAAGAAAGGTTTTTTTTCCTGGTTTCGTAAAGATAAGCCCGTTCCTGAAGGTGAAGATCAACAACAGCTTGATGTTGATAAACAGCATGACATTGCTACAGAGGCTACTGAACAACCCCAACATGCTGAGCTGCACAAGCAAGCCGATGACACCGCCCGTATAGAAGAAACCGAGCGACTGGAACTTGAGCGCCTCGAGCATCAGCGTCTAGACAATGAACGCGCTGAGCAAGCTCGTATTGCTGCAGAACGTCAGGCCGCAGAAGTGCTAGCAGCCCAAAAGCTGGCAACCGAGCAGGCGGAGCAACAACGGCTTGAGCATGAGCAAGCAAAGCAGGCTCGTGTTGAGGCAGCTCGTATTGCAGCAGAACGTCAGGCTGCAGAAGTGCTAGCAGCCCAAAAGCTGGCAGCCGAACAGGCGGAGCAACAACGGCTTGAGCATGAGCAAGCAGAGCAGGCTCGAATTGAGGCTGATCGTCTTGAGGCCGCTCGAATTGCAGCAGAACGTCAGGCCGCAGAAGTGTTAGCAGCCCAAAAGCTGGCAGCCGAACAGGCGGAGCAACAACGGCTTGAGCATGAGCAAGCAGAGCAAGCCCGTATTGAGGCCGAGCATATTGCTGCGCAAATCTTAGCTACTGAAGCGCTAGCCGCCGAGCAGTTAGTTGAACAACAGGCTCCAATAGAGTCGATTGCGTTAGAAGAACAAGATGAGCCTCAAGCTAAACCGCAGAAAGAAGGTATGTTTGCCCGTTTAAAGCGTGGCTTGATGCGCACCAGTGAAAATATCGGTTCAGGTTTCATTGGCTTTTTCCGCGGTAAAAAAATTGATGATGAGTTATTTGAAGAACTTGAAGAACAATTATTGATTGCCGATGTTGGCGTAGAAACGACGACTAAATTGATCAAAAGCCTCACCGAACATGCATCACGTAAACAACTTAAAAATGCCGAAGCACTTTATGATTTAATGCGTGAAGAAATGCAAAAAATGCTCGATCCGGTAGCCGTTCCTTTGGTTGCCGAAAATGCTAATGGCCCGTTTGTAATTTTAATGATTGGTGTCAACGGCGTGGGCAAAACAACCACCATAGGTAAGCTCGCTAAACAGTATCAAAGCCAAGGTAAATCTGTCATGTTAGCTGCGGGTGACACTTTCCGCGCAGCAGCGGTAGAGCAGTTACAAGTATGGGGGCAGCGCAATAATATTCCGGTAGTGGCACAACATACTGGTGCTGACAGTGCTTCAGTCATATTTGATGCCTTACAAGCTGCTAAAGCACGTAAAGTTGACGTATTGATTGCCGATACCGCTGGGCGTTTACAGAATAAAAGCCACTTAATGGAAGAGTTAAAAAAGGTATTGCGAGTAATGAAAAAACTCGACCCTGATGCTCCCCATGAAGTGATGCTAACCTTGGATGCGAGTACCGGGCAGAATGCCATTAGCCAAGCACAACTCTTTAAAGAAGCGGTTGGTGTGACCGGCATTACCATCAGTAAGTTAGATGGTACCGCCAAAGGTGGGGTTATTTTTGCGATTGCCGATAAATTTTCTATTCCGATCCGCCATATTGGTGTGGGTGAGCAAATTGATGATTTGCGTACCTTTAACGCCAATGATTTTATTGAAGCATTATTTAGTCAGGATAAAACGGACCAATAATATATGATCCAATTTGAGCAGGTCAGTAAAGTCTATTCAGGGGGCCAAAAAGCCCTTATGGATGTCAATTTTCATCTTCGACAAGGTGAAATGGCCTTTTTAACTGGCCATTCTGGTGCCGGTAAAAGCACTTTGCTCAAATTGATTACCGTGATTGAACGTGCCACGGCAGGTAAGGTGTCTATTAATGGGCATAATATTGCGAATGTAGGGCCGAAACATGTGCCCTATTTACGACGTAATATCGGCATGATTTTCCAAAATCATCACTTGCTGATGGATAAAACTGTTTTTGACAATATCGCCTTACCGTTAGTGATTGAAGGCTTTACCCATGGTGAAATTCGTAAGCGTGTCGCAGGTGCTCTCGACATGGTCGGTTTATATGGCAAAGAACGACATTTACCGATAATGCTGTCTGGTGGTGAGCAACAACGCGTCGGTATCGCGCGCGCTATTGTTAATAAGCCTCCTTTACTGCTAGCCGATGAACCTACGGGTAACTTGGACCCTAAATTATCGATGGATATTTTACGCTTATTTGAGGCCTTTAATGACTCAGGTACCAGCGTGCTTATTGCCACCCATGATTTAGGTCTTATCGCGCGCATGAAATACCGCACTTTTACGCTGCGTGAAGGACGAATGCTCGGTGGGGAACGTTCAGCTGCTGAGGAGAATATGCGATGAGTAAAAAACCGAGTATTACTCAAAGTAAATTACCCTTGAGTGGCCGAATCGTGATGTTTTTTATTCGTCATGTGCAGCAAGGCATGTCGAGTATGGGCGAACTTTGGCGCAACCCAGTGTCATCTATTATGACCATGGCTGTATTGGGCGTGAGTTTAAGCTTACCAGCTGCACTGCAGGTATTGGTTAAAAATGCCGAAAATATCACTCAGTCTTGGAACAGTGCCGCAGAAATTTCATTATTTATTAACAAAGGGCGCAGTGAACAATCTATTCAAAGTTTATTGTCGCGCATTAAAGCTTTTCGTGAAGTTGAATCAGTCACTTACATTAGTCGCGAGCAAGCACTAGAAGAGTTTCAGCGTTTATCGGGATTTGGTGAGGCGCTGTCATATTTAGATGAAAACCCATTACCTGCTGTAGTTACGGTAACGCCCTCGCTTAAATACTCTAGTCCAACAGGCGCACGTGAGTTATTGGTAAAATTAGAACGCGAATCCGAAGTTGATTTTGGTCGTTTAGACATTGAATGGCTAGAACGTTTGCAAGCATTGCTTAAGTTACTTGAAAAAACCGTGCTAGCGATTGCCACTTTATTGGTACTCGCAGTGGTATTAGTGATTGGTAACACCATTCGTTTGGCGATCATGAATCGTCGAACCGAAATTGAAGTCATGAAGCTCGTCGGCGCGACAGAAGCCTTTATCCAACGGCCATTTTTATATACTGGGATTTGGTATGGCGTGATAGGGGGGATTTTGGCGTGGCTGATTATTAATGTGTTAGTGTGGTATCTTGATGGTGCTTTAGCCGAGTTATTGGGTTTATACGGTAGTGAGTTAACGATTCAAGCATTAACATTTTCTGAGTTGATTAAGCTGGTATTACTGGCCTCATTTTTAGGCTGGTTGGGATCGTATTTGTCTGTACGTCAGCACTTACGTAGCATTGAACCGTCATAATAGCAGGCGTATAATTATCAGCAGCTGATAATAAATGAACCTTTGTTCACTTGCTTTGTGGCTACCTTGCGGTAAAAATGTTCACCTAGTTGAACCTTATTTGACATATGATGTCATATAGTTGATAGTTTATCGGCTAAATCGAGTGAGCCTCGTTTCTTTCTCAACTACAGTGTTGTTAGCTGATAGTGTTGTGAACTAACAGACTCGACTCATCGTATTGAGTTAGCTGAAATATATTTTTGAATGTAGTAGGAGAGCGAATGACTTATCAAACGCAATCAATGGCGCTGGCTGTACCACACAGCACTAGCAGTCTAGAAGCGTACATCCAGTCTGTGACCAGCATTAACATGTTGGATGCGGATACCGAGTACGACATCGCCAAGCGTTTACAAGAAAATGGCGATCTACATGCTGCAAAGCAACTAATTATGTCCCATCTTCGTTTTGTTGTGCATGTTGCCAAAGGTTACTCAGGATACGGTTTGCCGCAGGCGGACCTTATTCAAGAAGGTAATATCGGCTTGATGAAAGCGGTTAAACGCTTCGACCCTGATGTCGGGGTGCGTCTGGTGTCTTTTGCCGTGCATTGGATTAAAGCTGAAATTCATGAATACGTGTTGAAAAACTGGCGTATTGTGAAAGTTGCGACCACAAAAGCACAGCGTAAGTTATTCTTTAATATTCGTAAATCTAAAAAACGTTTAGGTTGGTTTAGTGATGCTGAAGTGACTATGGTCGCGGAGAATTTGGGAGTATCGAAAGCTGACGTGACCGAAATGGAGTCGCGGATGGCAGCCCAAGATCCGGCTTTTGACTTAACCAATGACAGTGATGATGATAATCATGATTTTGCCCCAGCATTGTATCTAGAAGATCATTCTTCAGATTTGGCAGATCAGGTTGAACATGCTAATTGGGAAGCTGATTCTCAAGCACGTTTATTATCAGCTATCAAAACTTTAGATGAACGCAGTCAGCACATATTACGTGCGCGTTGGTTAGATGATAATAAAGTCACCTTGCAAGAGCTTGCATCGACTTATCAAGTGTCTGCTGAACGTATTAGACAGCTAGAAAAAAATGCCATGAACAAGCTTAAATCTTGCATGGAGTAATACTCCAGCCTGTTTGTTGCTCAATTAAAACCTGCTACGGCAGGTTTTTTTATGGCTAAAATTTGCAGTGTCGTTTACGCGGCATTATCTGTTGCAGGTAACGTGAGTCTAATAAACTGCTATGGCTGATAGCCACTTTGTTTAGGGTGTCGCTAAGAATTATTGCGCTGTTTTTGATGCGCTTATCTGCGGTTGAATTGCCGCAATAATGCTTTTTCTTGGCACTTTTAACCCACTTGAAACCACATTTTGTGGCCAGGTAAAAAACTGCCTAGGACGCTTGAAGCGTGCCAGTGTTGATTCCACTAACTGACTCAGTTGCAAGTTGACAACGTCTATATCGATCGCCATTTTATTATGGTCACAATGGAGGCTATGGTTGCTCCCAACGTTATGGTTATTGTCTACTTCGCAATAATCAATAATAGCGCCAGGTAAGTGACCAAACGTCGCATCGGTTACTGCAAATACAATTGCCTGGGCAACATTAGGATGGCTTAATAACACAGCTTCAATTTGTTCTGGATGAATATTTTCACCGCCACAGATAAACATGTTATCCACTCGCCCTAAAATACTGAGCTGCCCTTCAGGATCTAATTGGCCCTTATCATTGGTACAAAACCAGCCTTGATCATCTAATGGTAAGGTTAACCCTTGCTCGGTTAAATAGCCTAAAAATAAACACTCACCTTTGACGTAAATAACGCCATCTTTCAAGCTAAGCTGTCTTGAAGGTAAAGGATACCCATGATGGCCTAATAAATTCGCTTTCGCTGTGGTAATTTGCGAGCTCATTTCTGTCATACCATAGCTAGTGTAAGCATTAATATTTTGCTGCTTTAGCGTCTCAATAAGTGCGGGTTCTATGACGCCACCACCTAAAAGTAATGCGCTGATATGAGCAAATGCATCAGGTTGCTGTTGCAGTATCTGAATCGCTTGGGTGGGCACTAATGACACATGAGTAATATGGTTGTCAGTCAGTTGCTCAGCCAGTGGCTGTGCGGAATTTCGTAGCACAATGCAGGCGCCGGCTAAGGTGCAGCGATGAATAATGGCTAAACCACCAATGTGAAACAGTGGCAATGATAATAACCAAGCGTCAGAGACCTTAAGAGCAATGAAGCTCGCAGACCCTCTGGCGCTGCTCAGATGGTTGTTTAAACAATGGATCGCTGCTTTTGGTGGGCCACTTGAGCCAGAGGTGAGAATAATGTTTGAAGCTATATGGGGTGATATTTCAGCGCTGTGGCTGGCGCCTTGAGGTAAGGTTTTAGGCAGATCAATATCGAGCCAATGGCGGATTTTTATTAACGTTTTTCTGGTGGGAGTATCGGTCCAGAGCCATTGCAGATCAAAGCGTTCAATAAGCTGATTGATCTGCATATCGGCAAATCTAGGCGACAGAGGTAAAAATATCCACCCAGCATCGACGCAGGCCCAATACAGACAGATCATCTCAATATTATTGTGGGATAAACATGCCACTATGTCGCCTTGCTTGACGCCTTGAGCTTGTAATTGTTGCCCTACATGATGGACTAAACCACTTAAGCGAGCGTAGTTGATCCGAGAGTTCACATCTTGGTCTAAAGTGGCCTCTTCAATGGCAATGGCGTTCGGGTAATTTAACCCTGCTTGATGCAAAGGTGACATCATGATTAATTCACCTTGTTTGAGTCACGAGCTTGGCCTATATGCATCAGTGGCTCTAGTACTTGCTCATTGAGTTGCGGTGATAGTTCTGATGTAGCCAACAGCAAGGGCTGCGTAAAGGCGCTTAATGTATCAAGGCCCGGTGACTCATCAGGGGTTAAAGCTTGGCTTACCAAGCGTAAGTCGTTAATGCCCATATTCGCTTCTAAGCTTGAGCTTAATATACAACGTACCCCCTCAAGATGAGCTTGGCTTATCATATTCTGCAATTTCTCCAGCGAACCCAATAACATGGGTTTGATGATTAATGCGCCTAAACCGGGTTGTTGTAAGGCGACATCTAGATCAAACTGAGGCGAGTTGAGTGATTCATCAAGCGCATATTTAATCCCTAATTGGCGATATATTTGTCGATTATCGTTAGGGTTAATGCAAGGCTCTTCAATATATTCAATTTTGTGTTTGGGTAAGCAGGCTAAAAAATCGATAGCTTGTTCAAGACTAAAGCCTGCATTGGCATCTAAACGTAAAGTGACGTGCGGTGCGATAGCCAGTATTTGATACACAAATTGGATCTCGCTTGCCATGTCGGTTTGAGCCACTTTAACTTTAACGCTGTTTATGTCGCCTTGTGTTAGGAGCTTTTGGGCCATAACCTCGATTGACATACCATCATAAAGTAATGGAACTACAGCTGATTGAGTATGAGGATTATCGATGCGAATAGGCAATTTATGAGTTAGTTTTGCATCCAATAAGCTCAATGCAAATGCTAGCGATGGTAGCGACATCTGCTGGGCCATGTCATTTAATATCGCCAAGGGTTGATCAATTAAATTTGCTAACACATGCTGCAGTTGCCATTGCACCTCAGCAAGGGATTCTTGGCTAAACCCGCTGATCACTTGGCTATTAATGTCCAAGCCTGACAGTGGCGCGATTTCAACCCAAGCTGTTTGCTGGTTATTGAGTTGGATCTCGAGCACCAAGCCTTTACGACAATCAATTCGTTGCTTACCTACAGGTAAATAAGGGGTAAGCTCAATTTGATACTGATACAGGCTACAACGGCTGATGGTTAAGTGGTCAAGTAATGACATTATTGCTCCTTTAAACCGGTTAACGGTTCTGGGCATAATAACGCCAGTAAGGTATCGGTAAATAAGTCAGGGTGCAGGCTGTGAATATTATGCCCTGCGGCGTGCAAAGGCTTTAGCTGTAAGTGTTGAGCAGAATCGGCGAGTGAAGCCTGCCAATCGATAGCCACTTGTGCAAACTTTTTATCATCTACACCATAAATAAAATGACACGGGCAGTTTAGGCGCTCAAGCACCGTTCGACAGTCTTGTTGCAAGCTCAGTGAGGTTGTTATAAAGCAATTAGCCAAGCGTTGGGGATCGTTAATCCGCCGTATAGCGATAAGTTGTTGTTTTTGATGTTTACTCAAGTCGCTAAAAACAGCTTGCTGATACCACAGGCTGAGAAAGTCCGTCATGGGTAAATACTTGAGTTTGTTCGCCCACAGGTTATCGCTTTGGGAGCGAGCCGCTTGCTGCTGAGAGTCTTGCAAACCAGGATGAGCAGATTCGAGGGTTAAGCTTAAGAGTGAATCTGCAAAATCATCGGCAATATGCAGTGCAATTCGCCCCCCAAGAGAATAGCCGAGTAAATGAAACTGCCTATAGCCCATGGCATGTATTTTACTGACGATCAGCTTTGCAGCTTGGTGCAACCCCGGCGACTCTAAAGTGTCGATATTCTCGCCATGACCAGGTAAATCAATACAAATACAATGAAAATATTGGCTTAAACGTGGCATTAAAATAGACCAGTCGTCTTTGCTGCCCAAAAAACCATGCAGCATGAGTAATGCGGGTAATTGTGGTTGGCCAAAACGACGGATCATCACCATTAGTGTTGTTTCACCCATTGGTTGATTTGCGTTATTTGATCGCTCGCTTGAGTTGGGCTGACATTAACTTCAATGACTGACGCACAATTAAACTCAAAGGCTTCATGATAAGCCTGATTAAACGATTCAATGTCATCTGCTTGTCGATATGCCAAACCAAACATGGCGGCACCATAGCCAAACTCTAAACCATGACTTAAGCGGTAAAAATCATTACGCAGGCTTTCATTAGGCACAGGCAATAAATTAAAGATATTGCCGCCATCGTTATTGAGAATAACCAGTACAAATGGTTGAGTCATTTGCTTCAAGAGTGCCAATGAATTGAAATCATGCAAGCAAGACAAGTCGCCCATAACTAGGGTGGTTGGTGCATTTTTATCTGCAGCAATACCACAAGCAGTGGCAATTAAACCATCAATACCCGACGCGCCACGATTGGTATAAATTGCGGGTGTGTTAGTGGCAATTGGCGCATACATATCATAGAGGCGAATCGGTAAACTATTACCAATAAACAGTACATCTTGGTCTGTTTGCGCTAAAGCGATTGCACGTATCACTTGCGCTTCACCAAAGGTTGTATTGTCTATTTGTTGTTTCAACAGCGACTCTAACGACTCATTTAGCGGTAATAATGCTAATGCCCAGTTGGCCTGTGATGAGCGTGGCCAAGGGAGCTGGCATACGGCTTGAACACTGGCTTGGAAAAAATCTTTAGCTTGATGGGCCGGATCTAAACGATCGCTGTACTTACCTATTTGCCAATAGCTATGCCAATTTTGCTGGGCAATATATTGAATTAATCGTTTGGAAATAAAGCGCCCACCAAACACTAATATCCGCTCAGCTTGTTCAAGTTGCTTGTTGGCTTTAGCGTTTAATAATAACTGATCAACGTGACCAATTACCCCAGGATGCTGGCGTAATTGTGATTGCGCATCGACCAATACTGGCCAGCCCAACTTTTGCCCTAATGCGACGATTTGTTGAGCATTATCCTCAGGAGCTAAAGTTCCTACTACTATCACGCCTTTACCATGAACAAAGCGCATTAAGGTGTCGGTAGAGGGTAACTCAGCACTGGCTGGACGAGCATAACGAGTCAGTGGCTTAGTGGTTTCAAACCATTGGTTTAAGGGCGCAAGATACGTTGATGTTGTTACACTAGCCGTTTTCTTCACATGAGCTAATGTGACTAATTCTGCGGGGTATAGAGGCTCGCGGTACATACAATTTATGTGTACTGGTTGATGCTGGTTGGCCACAGCGTGATCAATAGTACTCAGTAATGCACTCGCCGGATAACCCAGATCAGGCGTCGGTAAATTAACTTGCTTGGCATATTGCGCAAATATGGCGGGCTGAATAATTGCTTGATTAGCACCGCAATCAATCAATTCAGGCGGTCTGTCACCCGATAAAATAATCAACGGCACATGGGTTAACCATGCTTCTACAATGGCCGGATAAAGGTTTGCCACCGCAGTACCTGAAGTGGTAATGATGGCGACAGGCGCATTACTGGCCTTTGCCAGTCCGAGGGCCATAAATCCTAATCCACGCTCATCAAAATGAATGTGGCGTGTCAGTAAGGTTTGACTCGCAGCGGCCAATGTTAACGGAGTAGAGCGAGAACCTGGTGCCATACAGACATGCTTAACTCCTAAGCGTGCCAGTTCCTCCAAGATCAATTGACCCCATAACAAATTCATATCGGCGCTGGTTTGTTGTTGCATATCGGCTCATATTACAAATAAATAATCGAATATTAGTGTAACGCTAAGTTAGCGTTACATCTAAGATTTAGTGCAGGTTTTTATCCAAAAATGACGAAAAAAATGCTTAACGTTTCAATCAAACAGCAGCCATATTCGGTCTTGTTTTATTTTTGTTGTACTACAGTTACTAATATGATTTAAATAAGACATTAAAAACAATAACAACAAGGACACTATAAATATGGAATCAGCGGCATTATTAAAACGAGTCGATGAATTACCCCGTTTACCTAAAGCGGTTAGTGAGCTGTTAGATGCGGTAAACAATGACAATAGCACAGTAAAAAGTATTTCTGCGAAAGTCGCTCAAGATCCTTTAATTAGTGCAAGGGTATTAAGACTCGCTAATTCTGCCCATTTTGGGCGAAGCCGCGAAGTAGGCAGTATAGATGAAGCCGTGATCCGCTTAGGCATGCAAACCTTACGAACCTTAGTTATTGCTTCTGCGGTAATTGGTGCAATTCCCAATGTTGATGGTGTTGACTTAGCTGATTTCTGGGGTGAGACATTTGAAGAGGCGCTATATGCGCAAGAAATGGCTAAGCGCTGTGGTGTTTCTCCAGATGAAGCCTTTACCTGCGCAATTTTGCATAATATTGGCGATTTATTAATTGCTGTCGTTGAGCCTAAGATGTCAGCTAACATTCGACTCGCGGTGCAAGCGGGTGGGGATAAGCAGCAACTTGAAACCGAATTACTCGGTTTTGACTCTCCTGCTGTTGGGGCATTATTAGCTGAGACCTGGAAATTTACGCCATCATTGGTACAAGGCATTCAATATCAACGAGATCCGTTAGCGGCAAAACCTGCATCTAAACTTGCTTCGGTGATTTATTTATCGCACCAAGTCTTTCGTCACTGGGATGATGATCGAGATGAAGAATCGTTTACTGCTTGGTTAGCCGGAAAAGCCAACCATGAAGCGGGTATCATCAAGATGGATATGGATGGATTAGCCGACCGATTCGATGAATTACGCGGTAAGGGTTTAGAGATAGGTAAACAATTAGCCTAGTCACGAGACTTAACTATTAAGCTCTGTTTATACAGAGCTTTTTTATGCTTGATTGTTAATCCACTCGCTTAATACCACATGAGTTTTTATTTTGACTATGTCAGCCTGAGCATCGATAAATTCACGGATTTCATGCAATCGCTGCATTGAGTTAGCATGTACATAGACCAGTAAATCCATGTCTCCTGTGATGCCTTGGCAGGTAATCACTTCCGGTATTGTGGTAAAAATATGAATCACTTCAGCGCAACGGGCGCAACGATGCTGAATTTCAAAGTAGGCTGATACCCCTTGCTTTTGCGACTCGCTCAGTAACACTTGATAACCACGGATAACACCCGTTTGCTCCAACTTCTTGATTCGTTCTGTCACAGCGCTGCGCGATAAACTCACTTTTTCGGCAATAAACGAAATGCTCTGCCGAGCATTGAGGCGTAATTCGCTTACAATCGCTTTATCAAATTTATCCAATGATTTATATCTCAGTAATTGAGTACTATCGTTCTATTCTGTCATTATGATGGAAAGTTGTCACTTTTCCGTCATTATGTCGGTTTAGTAAAGCAACTTGAGCCAATTAACCCGCAGAATGTTTTGCTGTTTGGCCTTATAATGTCGCCACCTATTTCAGTAAGAATAAAATAATGAATCAAATGAATGCAACAATAGGCCGCTGGCAAGGTGCAGGCTTAATGGCCACCACTTTGTTAGGTACCGGGGTATTTATTTTACCGCAAATGACTATAGAGGTAGCGGGTTCAGCCTCATTATTAGCATGGTTACTCTTAACGATAGCAATTATCCCTGTCGCATTAGTATTTGGTTTGTTAGCCAGTCGTTTTCCTCATGCTTCTGGTCCTGCTTACTTTATTGAAAAGGCATTTGGTGCAACCGCAGGAAGAACCATTGGACTAATCTTTTTATTAGTTATCCCCATTGGGGCACCTGCTGCAATTTTGATGACCTTTCAATTTTTAGAAGCACTGATATCAATATCAGGGCTAGGTCAATTAGTCGCAGAGTTATTGATTGTTGCTGTGTTACTGCTGCTCAATATTAAAGGTATTCAAGTGTCGGCAAAGTTACAGTTTATGCTGACACTATTGATTGTTGCGGTTGTGGCAATATTATTTGGAGCTAGTGGCTTAAATGTTGGGCAGCTAGAAAACTTTGCCCACAGTAGCCATCCGCAATTTAGTGGGGTGATGTTAGCCATGGGCATTGGTTTTTGGAGCTTTTTAGGCATCGAAGCCATGACGCATTTGGCCAGTGATTTTCGTCAGCCGGATAAAGATTTGCTGCCTGCCATGATGATGGGCACGGTATTGGTTGGGGTTATTTACTTAGCCTGCACGTTTTTACTTCTCATGGTGCCAACAGAGGGTGCCGGCTTAGCCATGATATCGGCATTTGATTATTTATTATCAAACACTTTTCTCAGTGGATATGGCGCCTATATTATTGGTATTTTAGGCATAGCCAGCGGTTTAGCCACGGTCAATGTCTATGCTGCCAGTGCCGCCCGTTTATTGTGGAGTTTTAGTAAAGAAGGTATTTTGCCGCGCTATTTCGACAAGTTAAACCCACATGGAGTCCCTTTTAGAGCCTTGTTTGCGATTTTGGGCTCAATGGCGGTGGTGATTGTTGTTACCTATTTTAGCTCGCAAGAATTAGAAGACTTAATTGCATGGAGCAATGGCGTTTTTGTGATTATTTACTTACTGGCGATGTTGTCAGCGGCTAAATTACTCAGTAAACGATATTTGCCATTAGTTATTGCAGGTTGTGTGTTTTGTATTGGTTTGGGCATTGCCCTTGGCAGTAATATGATTTACGCCACGGTATTGGTGTTAGTGATTGCGCCGTTTATGTTTTGGCAAAAAGCCCATCTTACGCGTAAGTATTTAATGAGTAATACCCAAGGCTAATTGGCCATGACTTAACGTATTTCCATGGCGATATTGCGCATTTGAATCAGTTCACTGTGTTTTAAATACAGCAAATCAGCTGTGCGGCGAATAATTTGGTCTTCATATTGCGACAATTCACCATCGGCATAGGCTAATTTCCACATCGCAAGCAGTAGTTTCTGCTTATCTTCAACGCTAAACTGGCTATTGATCTCAGTGGTAAACTCAAATAATGAGGTGGCATTATGGCGGCTGAGTTTAGCTTCATTGATCAATTCAGAGGCTTCATCTGCACTAATATGTAGTGTATTAACCAGCATTGCGGGTAGCAAAGCGGCTTCCGACGATGCCAAGTGTTCATCTGCGTAGACAACTTCAAGCAACAGCGTTGCTGCCGCAAGATTGAGGTGTTTTACCTTGTCTTCTGGGCTACTTTCTTGAGTATGGGATTGGATAAAGTGCTTTAGTTTTGCGATCATAATTAGGCTGTCCAATATTACTGTTCATTTTGATGCTAGCAAAAATGATAATCCCAAGCGAATAGCTTGGGATTAAATTATGTTAACCCAAGTGTTGCTTGGGTTAACAAGTTAGGCCCTTGAAAGCAGGCTATAAGATTGAACCTAGACCTTTCATTAATAAATCCACAGTGCCTTCACCACCACTTTGCTGAAGATAGTTTTTAGCGATATCAACCATAGGTACAATGTAGTCTTTTGATATACCGAGCTTTTCAAAAGCATCATATACCATAGCGCTCCCTTGTAACGAAGAGCCTAAATTACCTGCTTTTGATAATAATCCCGACATACCATTATCCGATGATAGTGCAGGTACTGCAGCCATTAGCCCATCAGCATTGGGGATACTGTTGCTTAGCTGACTGAAATCATTGTTACCTAAATTGGTTTGGGCCAAATTAAGCAATGATCCTAATCCGCCTTCAGCTTGAGTTTGAGATAATCCAAGTTGCGACATAACGCTGCTCACTAATGCACTTGATTGCTCTGATGCTGCTGGCTGTGCAATGGCTTTAGCTTGTTCTGTTGCTGGTTTTTTAGTTATTTCAGTCACGTTATCCAACCAGCCTGCAGATGTCGGTGCCGAGAATATCAATACGGTAACCAGTACCGGTAATGCGGATGCTAATTTCATAGTGAGTGTCCTATCATGCCATTCAATGTCTAAACTTCGGGTCATTTTAGCCTGATTTACATAAATGCGACAGATGATCACGATTTTTGCTCATTAGACTTGTGCAAAATGCTTTTTTTTTGGGTATCCTAAGCGCAATATTTGTCGTTAATAGATTACTGGAACCCACATGTCATTGTTTGCAATTTTGACTGAAGCATTTAACTTTTTTCGAAACCACATCCGTCAGCTTGCCATACTGACATTGCCATTACTATTAATCCAAGTCGCTATCCAACTTTGGCTAGGTAATGAAATGATGCAGGCTGATGCTGAAAACCCACAATTTGGCGCAGTTCATGCTGCGGCAATGATGGTACTTTTGTTAGTATTTTCATTTTTAATTGCGGCTTTAACACTCTATTTAGAGCTACGCTCTCAAGGGCATGATCTTGCGCCGGGACAAATATTGAAGGCTAGCTTGCCATTTGTACCACCATTATTATTAGCTGGAGTATTTTCTGGCTTAGCCATTTTAGCGCCGGTAATGATTTTTGCTGCATTTGGCCCGTTGTGGTTAATTGGTTTATTAGTCAGCTTATATTTGTTTTCTCGGCTTGCATACGTGAACTTTATGGTGGTGGTTGAGCGTTTAACGCCCCTTGAAGCGATTAAGAGCAGCTTTAAATTTAGTGGCCCTATCACGATTAAAACCATTGCAGTATTAATGCTATACGTGCCATTGTCTTTATTGGCTGGCATGTTTTCACAAGTCGCGATGCAAGTTGGCTTTCCACTGCAACTTATCGTAGAAGCGACTTTTTCATTCTTAGGTTTGTTTGTTAACATCGCTTTGTTTAGATTGTATATGGTCAATCGTAAAACTGCGGATGCTGACATCACCGAGGGATAATAGCCTGTAGACACTCAAAAAGGAGAGACCATTGTTAAATGATATTGAGTTTATTGATGGTTTCTCTACTGAGCTTAGCGACGATTATCGTTTAGCCAAAAGTTATGTTCGTGATATTCCTACTCAAGCGCTTGTGTATATTCGCAGTTTTACCCATAAGCTCACTAGCCAACTCGCCATTCCCCATGGGCTTATTTTCACTAGCCCTAATTTGTACGACCGAATTGAACAATTACATCAAGCACGATTAATCGATCCGCCAGCTGTGCGCGCATTACATCGGCTTCGCAGTGACGGTAACCGTGGTGCCCATCCAGAAAAATACCATTTAACCCAAGCACAACTCGTGACGATTGCAGAAAAGTCGATTGAGCATATTTTGCAATTGATTAAAAAACTGTACCCATTAGTACAGCAATCAGCACCTAGGTATCAATTTGACGCTTTTGACTCATTTGCTGGGCGTGATTTATGTTACCGCGCAGTGATGGATAACGACGCGCAAGCGCAGTATTTAGTTGGCATGTCTCTAAAAGCCAAAGGCTTAATGCTACAAGAGCAGGAACAGGCTTTAGCCCAAGTATTACTGGCTCGTTCTACGTTTAATGATGTTGATTCAATGACAGAAAAAACATCAACGCGAAACTCTGCCGCGGACGCGTTTGCACAAGCGGGTTATTGGTTTGCTTTAGCATCCACTCAGGATCAAGCAGCATTATTTGAACATGGTGTGAGCTTATTACATGGATATTGTGGTCATCCAAATCCAATTGAAGGTGAGCAACTTATTGCTAAGGCTGCCGAAAAAGGCATTGTCGAAGCACAAGCATTACTGGGGTTTTTCTACCTTGTTGGCAGCTCTCAATTTAGTGTTGATCTGCTCCAAGCCGAGCGTTTATTAACCCTTGCCGCCAATGCTGAAAATGCTGAGGCCATGTCAAATCTTGGAGTGTTGTTTTATCAAACCCAACAATTTGAAGATGCATTTTTATGGGTGAATAAAGCCGCGAAAGCCGGATATTCTAATGCCCAATATCATTTAGCTTTGATGCTAGTCGAAGGGCTAGGATGTGATATAGACGTACCTGCAAGCCTGCAATGGATGAACGAAGCCGCTGAGCAAGGGCAGGTTGATGCCATGCTACATTGTGGCAGTGATATTTTGCACGATGACAATGCCAGCCAACAACAACGAACTAAGGCCGAACATTACTTACACCAGGCGATTAAGTACGGCCACAATGTGAGTGCAATGATAGAGTTAAGCGTGGCGTTAGCTGACGGTATTTTAGGCCGTATCGATGTAGTACAAGCCGCATATCTACTCACACTCGCTAGAACGCATGCTAATGAGGAACACCGACAAGTCATCGAGCCATTGTGGCAATCATTAGCCATGCAGATTGACAGTGTCATCGCACTCAACCCCACTGAAGAAGAGTTAATTACCTTGCAACAGGCCAAGAGCTTACTTCTGTAAGGTAAGTTGCTGGCGGGCATGATGCTTGAATATCATGGATATTAATCCGTTAATCCTTTCAACGTTAACACTCTAGCTGCTGATATTACTCACACTACGCAGCTTAATACGCTGGCTAGATAGAGAAAGCCTTCAATGCTGTTATTTGTCTAGAGAGTGCTGAATCATTGTTAACTGAGCAGATTTTTAATGGAATGAGTATTAAATAAGTTTTGTTACTAAAAGCCACTAGACGACAGACTAAAAAATCAAGTAGGGTGAGAGCATAAATTAGGATCTATTAAATCAATCATTCGGATAATAATCCGATTAAGATGAATTTGACCCGTAGAATAATCATGACTCACTCAATGTTTCAGACTCACAAAAAGTGGCTATGGCTACTGCTCGGCGTATGGCTGATTGTAATACAATCATTCGCGCTGCTGCATTCTGCTGAGCACGGTCTGGAACATCAGCATACTCATTGTATTGTGTGCGATTTTGGTCATAACCTAAATGCCGGTCCATCATCTTTGCGCATGCCGCCGATGGGATTGCAACAGCCGGAATATATTGCGCATACACCTTATCAACAACCTAGCTTGTCGGTATTACGTCACTTCAATGTTCGTGCTCCTCCCTGCCTTTTTTAAGCAATATCACAATATAAAAATTTATAATTTTTTGCTTATCTAAAGGAAAGGCACAATGAAACTTGCATTATCTTCTATAGCGCTAGCAGTTGCTGGCGTATGTTCACCGGTTATGGCTGCGCAGCTACAAGGCCAAGTCACCGACCCACAAGGTACACCTATTGTTGGTGCTCAAGTCAGCATTGATGGTGGCCCTCGGACAATGACTAACTCACAAGGTCAGTATCAGTTAACCGTTGCCGATAATAGCCATGTGCATTTGCACGTAAGTGATGATAATTTTAAGCATGTTGATCAGGATTTGCAGATAACTACAGGTGTGATTAAACAGGATGTTTCACTCAAGCAGGCCATAATGGAAAATATCGTGGTCACTGCCTCACCTCTTGCGCGTTCGGCACTCGAAAGTACCACACCAATAAGTGTACTTACCGAAGATCAGCTTAAACTTAATATCGAACCCACGCTCGGCGATACCCTAGAAAAACTCCCCGGTGTACAAGCTTCCCACTTTGGTGCTGGGGCCAGTCGTCCTATTATCCGTGGTATGGGCGGCCCTCGTGTGCAAGTACTTGAAAATGGTCTCTCTGTAGGTGACGCATCTACTGTATCTGCGGATCACGCAGTAACCACTGAGGCTGCATCGGCACAACAGATTGAAATTCTTCGCGGTCCTGGCACTTTGCTTTATGGCAACGGCGCAATTGGTGGCGTGGTCAATGTGGTCGATAAGCGATACCACGAGGCGCCTGTCGATGGCGTTTCAGGACAACTTGGTACTCGCTACGATACTGCCAGTAATGGTCGTACATTCAACGGCGATATTGATGGTGGCAATGGTCAGTTCAATTGGCATTTAGATGGTACTCATCGCGTTACCGATGATGTTGATATCCCTGGTAATGCAATTGTCGATATGCCCGAAACCCATGGCAAACTCGATAACAGTAGCTTAAAACTCGATGACTATGCTGCTGGTGTTGGTTATACCGCAGATACTGGATTTGTCAGCGTATCAGGTGCTCGAACCGAATCTAACTACGGTATTCCTGGACGCGGCGAGGCTGATGCTGCGGATATCACCATCGATTTAAAGAAAACTGCGTGGCAGTTACACAGCGGCTTATTAGACCCATTTGCTGGTTTTAGTAAGTTGCGTTTTGATGCTGGTTATACTGACTATCAACACTCAGAAGAAGAAGATGGCGTTGCAGGCACCACTTTCTTTAATAAACAAAGTGAGGCGCGCTTAAGCCTGAACAATAACCCTTGGGGTGAATGGCAAGGCACCATGGGATTGCATATGGTTCACCGTGACTTTTCTGTTGAGGGCGAGGAAGCGCTCACGCCAAACAGTAAAACAGATACTTTGGCGGCTTTTATTGTCCAGGAGCGTAAAGTCGGAGATTTTCGTTTTGAACTCGGTGGACGCATAGAACATTATCGTTTAGCGCCAGAGGGGATGATTTTAGAGACCATTAATGGTGAGCAAAACTATCAAGCTGAAGATTTAGTCGACAATGATTTGACCTTGTCGGCAGGAATGGTTTGGGATTTCGCACCGTCGTACAATTTAGGTTTGTCCTTGACTCGAGCTCAGCGTTCTCCAACCGCCGAAGAGCTTTACAGCTTCGGACCTCATGATGCTACGCAAAGCTTTGAGATCGGTTCACAGTTTACCATTGTAAACGGTCAAATTATGACTGACAGTGGTAATAACGACAAAGAGATCGCGAATAATATCGACCTAACCTTACGTAAATTAGAGGGGGCATGGACTGGTTCATTAAGCATGGCTTATAACAGAGTGAACAATTTCTACTACGAGAAAAATACCGGTTTAATTGCCTCTGATATTGTTGGCGCTGATCCAGAAGGTGATTTACCTGTATATCAATTTACCCAAGGTGATGCTGAGTTATATTCACTTGAGGCTCAGGCCACTATCCCATTCAATGATAATTGGTCGTTAGATATGTTCAGTGATTACACTCGCGGCAAATTGGTTGATGGTGGTAATTTACCGCTCATGCCGCCTATGCGTATAGGCTCAACGTTAAACTATGATCAACAGCAATGGCACGCGGAAATTGCCGCGATTGGTTATGGTAAACAAACTGATACAGCAGAAAATGAAACTGAAACAGCAGGTTATGCTTTAGCAAATGCAGCGGTTACCTATCGTTTATACACGAATTCGGGTGATATGTTGCTTTATGTCAAAGCAAATAACCTATTGAATCAAGAAGCAAGACCACATACTTCATTACTTAAGGACTACGCTCCGCTAATGGGCCGTAACGTGATGTTTGGTGTCACTTATAACTTTTAGTCTTTACTGCTTGTATACAAAATTAACTTAATCCTAAAGCGAAGTCTCTGACTTCGCTTTATTTTTAAGTTTGCATTTTGATCTCTTCATCACCCGCGCAAAGGCCGCTTGCTCACATTTGGGCTATCACTACATTCGCTTTGTGCTAAAGGACTGCTGCGTTTGGCAATTAGCGATAATCAAGATAACAGTTACATCAACTTAGGCAGCGGTCATGTTGATTAATGATCGCAGCCGCTAATGGATCTTCACTACGCGCAACCTGCGGTTCGTTAATCTGCTTGATGCTCAAACGTACGTCCATTGCGTTGTGATTGATTGGGCTTAGCACGACTGAACATATCAGCGTATGGCGCTGTTTGTTCGCGCTGCACATCCGCACGGCCTTGGTAGATATCGCCTTGTTGGGATTGTGCTTGTTTTCTCTGCAATATTTTTTTACCTAGCAACTGTAAAGTAATAAAGCTTAATAAGCCTAACAACAATAAAAACGGTAATAACACTATGGTGGTCAATGCGATGGCAAACAGCATCAGTAATGTCCAAATAGGGTTCATGTTAGTGAACCTGTTTTTCAAATTGGCAGTGTGGAATGATTGATTAAATCTCATAGTAGCTCCTGGGTACACTTAGCCTGAAAATGGGGTCTAAAAAGGTTACCTATAAATCAGTAACGATGATTTAAAGTACAGTCTGCATTGCTGAGACATAATATGTCACGTTAAATTCGGTTAATGTTTACGCTTTGGCGCTCAACTATTTAAGGTAAATACTTGCTAATAGCCCGCTTGAGCGGGATTGAGTAAAAGTATCAGTAATCATTTTTACTCATGTGTTGATTCGCGATAGCTCGTTCGACACTGTTGAAAATAATATTACGAAACCATTGATGCCCTGGTTCTTGGTTATTTCTTTCATGCCATAGAAACACATAAGCCATTGGCATAAATTCAAACGGTAAGGGAATAGAAACCAGTGAATAGAGCTTTTGAGCATGATGAGCAAAACTTGATGGCAAGGTAAAAATTAAATCAGTATTCGCGCAGACGCTGGCCGCACCATAAAAGTCTGGTACTGTAGTCGATAGATGACGATGTAAGCCTAAATTGGCCAGATGATAATCGAGAGCCCACCAATCGTTGCCTTCACATCTTACCTGAACATGAGACATGCTAAGGTAGTGAGCTTGATCCCATTGACCCGCTTTTACTTGCTGTAAAATAGGATGATCTTTACGCACTAGGCAAACTTGATGGTCGTTAAATAGTGTTTGTGATTCTATACCTTCGGGTACTTTTTCAATATTGACATCAGTTTGTGGATAAATATCTCTGCCAGCCAGGCCAAAATCGATTTGCCCTTGCTGTAGATCTTGCATAGATTTTTCGGTCCAGACATAGGAATCTAATTTTATTGACGGTGCTTGTTGCAATAGTGGCCCGATAAAATAGGGGATTAAGGTTTCATAAGCACTTTCAACCATAGATAATGAGAATTGGCGGTTACTGGTCGCGGGATAAAAAGTGGGAGGCTGGGTAAGTTGATATAAGTTTTGCAGCACTAACGGCAGTTGCTGTCTTAATGCATCTGCATGAGCCGTGGGCTTTAAACCGTGCGCTGTGCGTTGAAATAGTGGGTCATCTAATGTTTCTCGCAAACGATTTAAGCTTTTACTCACCGCCGATTGACTAACATGCAATCGATGAGCTGCTCGAGTCACACTTTGCTCCTCAAGTAATACTTGGAGAATGACTAATAGATTAAGGTCGACCCGAGCCAGATTGTCTAAATTCATGTGATATTCTCAAATGGAAATTCACTTTGGATTTTATATCATTTTCGTTCATACCTCCATTTGGCTTATTATAACGCCCTATTAAGGGTGACCTTTGTGCATTAAAAATTTAAGAGAAAGAAGTTTATGCGTCGTAACCTATTGCCACTGTTAATGTTTATGGTGCTATTAAGCCCATTAGCTATTGATATTTATCTGCCGTCTATGCCTGCAATGGCATTGGAATATGGTGTCTCTAACAGTGAAGTACAGTCCACCTTAGTGTTATTTTTATTTGCGATGGGCGTAGGGCAAATTTTAATTGGTCCACTCGCCGACCGTTTTGGTCGTAAACCTGTCGCGTTATTTGGGATTGTGCTTTATGGCATTAGCAGTTTATTGGGTGCTTACTCGGTTGAATTTGAATGGTTGCAGATTGCTCGAGTTTTTCAAGGGTTAGCCGCATGTTCAACCTCTATTGTGGTCTTTAGCGCGGTACGTGACTGCTATTCCCGCAAAGAAAGCGTGTCGATGTACAGTTATCTCAATGGTGCCATTTGTGTGGTGCCCGCGCTGGCTCCAACATTTGGTGGCTTATTAGCCTTACAGTTTGGCTGGCGTTCTACCTTCATTTTTATGGCTTTGTATGCCATTTTTGTGTTGTTTTTAGTGGGGTTCCGTTTCCCTGAAACGCGTCCATTAAATACCGACAGCACAGGACCTTTATACCGTTGGAGTCGTTATAAGCCGGTTATTGGTGACCCACATTTTATGTTTTATGCCAGTTGCTGCATGATCGCGATGGCATCGATATTATGTTACGTGTCGTACTCACCTGTGTGGATAATTGGTCACTTAGGC